>JAOAPL010000131.1 GCA_025462925.1 Acidobacteriaceae bacterium | reverse complement strand
AATTCTGGTCTGTACTGGAGGACGCAAATATGTATCAGGAGTTCAAGGCTTTCCTGCAAAAGTACAACGTAATGGCGTTGGCGATAGCGTTTATTCTTGGCGCTGCCATCGGCAAAGTGGTTTCGGCGTTGGTCGCGGACATGATCATGCCCTTGATCGGGATGGCCGTCCCTGGCGGCGAATGGCGTCAAATCGCTTTCCAGATAGGCAGCGCGAAATTCCTGGTCGGCGACTTCATGGGTAGCATTGTGGACTTCGTGATCATCGCCTTTGTCGTCTTTCTGATCGGCAAAGCGTTTCTTAAGCCCGCACCCACACCGGAGACGAAGCCGTGTCCCGAGTGCCTGGAAGTGATTGCTTCGGCGGCCAAGCGATGCAAATATTGCACCGCAACCGTCTGACAAGACTCGCTTCGCAAACAGCAAAAAGCCTCCGTTCGGAGGCTTTTGCAGAACTCCAGACTTTCGATTAGGCCTTTTTCGCGTCTGCCTTGGCGTACTTGCGGCGGAAGCGCTCGACGCGGCCAGCGGTGTCAACCAGCTTCTGTTTGCCGGTGAAGAACGGATGGCAGTTGGAGCAGATTTCCACGGAGATGTCGCCCTTGTGCGTGGAACGGGTAGTGAAATTGTTGCCGCACGCGCAATGGACGCGTATCGGTTCATATGTTGGATGAATAGCAGCCTTCATGACCTTTAAAACCTTTCCTTTACTCTAGGGTGCCGCGGCGAGCTGTTTCGCTCTCGCGCCTTGTGAGGCGCGGTACTGCGCACAATAGTCGCCCACCCGGAATACATCAGTTTACAGGAATTCAGCAGTATTGGGCAAGTTCGCGGAAGCCAAGATTGATTTCCACACTCCTTGCAATTCGATTGCCGTGAATATTCTCATCCAGCAACAACCAAGTCACGATTCTAGCCATCTACTTACCTTACTCTGACACCATTGATGACCGCGACTAGCCTCTTGCGAGGGTAGTACCAACAGATTCCGGACAGGTTTGGGCGATAAGAGAGTGGGGGCTCTTATGACCGATGACCTTTGAGAGAAAACTGCTAGTTGAAGAATCACGGGCCATCCAACAGAGATCGCGTGAGCTCAGAAAGAGAACGGAAATCACATTCGCCGTTACTCGACGCTTGTTTGAAAGAGCACGGCAACTCGCCCAAAGCATCAAGACCAGAATGCCCAAAAATGCCCGAGCCATGAAGAAGGCCAGCTAGCCTGTCTTACGATCTACCTACAACGCCACCGTAGATAAAAATCGCGGCGCCTTTCGGTGCTGTGTCGCCTGTTCAAAGGCGTATGTGATCGCGATCAACTTGGGCTCGCTCCAAGCGCGGCCAAAAAACGAGATGCCCACGGGCAGTCCGAATGAATATCCCGCCGGGACATTGATGTTCGGGTAGCCAGCCATGGCCGGCAGTTGCGAACTGCCGCCGGAGAAGTGGTCACCGGTGGCGAGGTCGGTCAGCCATGCCGGGCCGCCAGTGGGTGCAATGATGGCGTCCAGCTTGTGCTTGTCCATCACGGCGTCGATGCCTTGTTCGCGCGATAGTTTGCGATTCTGCGCCAGCGCGTCTTTGTATACCTTGCCGGTTAGCGGGCCTTTAGCTTCGGCTTTCAGAAAAAGGTCCTGGCCGAAGTACTTCATCTCTTTCTCTTTGTTGCGCTCATTGAATTCGATGACATCCTTCAGTGTGCGAACTTTTACCGATGGCCGAAGCGTGGAAAGGTAAGAGTTCAAATCGGCTTTGAGTTCGGTTAGTAGGACTTCCAACTCGGAGTCGTCGAGTTTGCCGATGGAATCGATCTCTATCGGGTCAATGATCTCCGCTCCTTCATGTTTCATCGCTTCGATGGACGCGGACATCAAGTCATCCACCGCGTCACTAAAGCCGAAGAGTTTGCGCAGCACGCCGATTCGGGCATTCTTTAATCCGTTGCGGTCGAGGAACTGCGTGTAATCGGAATGGCTTTTGCCTTGGCTTTCGCTGGTGATGGGATCGCGCGGATCGGCGCCGGTGAGAGCGCCCAACAAGATGGCCGCGTCAGTGACCGTGCGCGCCATGGGGCCGGCGGTGTCCTGACTGTGAGAAATGGGGATGATGCCCGCGCGGCTCACCGCACCGAGAGTTGGCTTGATTCCGACGATGCCATTCGCAGACGACGGGCACACAATGGAGCCATCCGTCTCCGAACCGATACCGGCGACGCAAAAATTTCCGGAGACGGCGGCGCCCGTGCCCGAACTGGAGCCGCATGGATTACGGTCGAGAGCGTAGGGATTTCTGGTCTGGCTGCCGCGTCCGCTCCATCCGCTGCTGGAATGGCTTGAGCGGATGTTCGCCCACTCAGAAAGATTGGTCTTGCCCAAGATGATGGCGCCGGCCTGGCGCAACTTCTGCGCGACACCTGAATCAGCGGGTGCAATAGAGCCGAGCAAGGCAAGCGAGCCGGCGGTGGTCATCATCTTGTCGGCGGTATCGATGTTGTCTTTTATCAGGATCGGAATGCCGTGCAGCGGGCCGCGCGAGCCTTTCGCTTTCAGTTCGCGATCAAGTTCGTCGGCTATGGCGAGGGCATCGGGATTGGTTTCAAGGACGGCGTTGATGGTCCGCTTGTCAGTGTCTGCAATGCGCTGCAAGTACTTCTGCGTCAGTGAGCGGGCGCTGTACTTGCCGGATTTGATACCACTCTGCAATGTAGAGATCGTCGCTTCGTCCAGTTCGAATGGTGCTGGAGCTTCGTAGGCAGTTCCCTGCGCAGTCGCCGCAGAAGGAATTGCCAGCGCTGCACCCACCGCGAGGCTGGTAGAGAGGAAATCACGACGATTTAGATCTGACTCTTTCTTTGGCATTCGACAAGCTCTCCTGAAGCAGCTATTTACGAAGAGCAAAGATTGTAAGTCATCTCAGCTTTCAATGAAGACTGCTGGATTGTTACCCAACAATCCGTTGCTTTGCCAGGGCAAATGTCTTATCTTGACCCACTTGGGGAGACCCTCTCTTGAAACCCACCTATCAGTCATGGCTAGAACGGCAGAAGTATGCGTCTTCAACAGTGACGATGCAGGTGCATCGCGCCCAACGCGTTGAGAATTGTCATGGGGACTTGGACCAACACTATGACCAAGACCGGCTGGCGAGTCTGATAGGTATTCTCCGCTATTCGACTGATGATGAAAGGCGAGGCAAGCCGAATCCTTCCAAAATTCCATTTGATGGAGACATTCGCAAAAACTTAGCGTCCTATAGATTTGCAGCCGAAAGATATCGCGAGTTCCGCGACAGTAGCGCAATAGCAGATTCCGGAGACGGTGGCATTTCGCTGGTTGAGCGATCTACTGCCAATTCCGAAATCGATGTTGTCGATCAGAGGATTGGCTTGGAACGGGACATGCAAGCGGCTCTCCGTCGAGAAATTCATCAGCTAGAAGATGGGCTCGTGATTATTGACGATGGCGCAGAACGATCCGTCGAATCAGGGTTCATCGACATTACGGCAAAGGATGTAGCGGGAACGCTTACGGTCATCGAATTAAAGGCCGGCTCTGCGGGACAGCGTGCCGTAGCTCAAATCCTGAGCTATATGGGAGACCTGGCAACTGAAGATGAAGCTATGGTCCGAGGAATTCTCGTTGCCTCAGATTTCGATCATAAGGCCAAAGCCGCGGCCAAGATGGTTCCGAACCTCAGACTAGTTCGTTATCGCGTGCAATTCAATTTTTCAGACGGTAGCGCTTGAGGAAAAAGGGCGCGACTACTCGCGCGCCCTCATTTAGAACTAGTTTTGATCTAGACCACTTTGTCTTCGGACAACTCTTCGACGAACTCCTTGCCCAATCGAGCTGCGTCGTACATCTTGCCGACAAGATGGTGATACGGCACGCCGGAGAAGAAGTGGTGGCTCTTCGACGGGAAGTCGCCGCTGTCGTCCCACTCCTTTTTTTGCAGTTCGATATATCCCTGTTCCTGATGAACTGACATTTCCTGAAGCAGCACGCTCACGCCGTGCGCATTGGCATGTTGCGCACCCAGCGTGATGAAGAGGAATTTCACGCCGAGGTCGGCGAGATCAGTGAACTTCATCGGACTGGCGTCATTGAACCATTTGAAGCTGGACGAATAGTTGAAGGCGAAGTTCGCTTGCGGAAAACGCTTCCTGATCTCACGGCTGAATTTTTCGACTGGACCCCGATCGGCGGTCGAGAATTCGCACCACAGAAGATCCGGGATGCCGCTGTCCAGATATCGCAAACCGCGTTCGATGGCGAGATCGATGCCACGCGCCGACTCCGGCGCGTCCACTGCGCTGACACCGTCGGTGCGCGCGATGATAACGAAGTCGGGATTGCCGCAATCGTTGGCAACTGCACGCGCCATGCGCAGCTTGCCGATCATTTCATTCGTCGGGATCAGAGCCTTCCCGCCAATATGTCCGCAGCGTTTCGGCAGTACCTGGTCTTCGAGGTGCGCGGCCGCAACTCCGGCCTGGACGTAAAGCTCCGTCGTCCGCTGTACGTTGAAGATGTTGCCGTAACCGCCATCCATATCCACGATGACGGGCGGGATGTGCAGATGCTTGGGGGCGACACCTTTTTCAGGATCACCCACCGCTTGAGTTAATTGAAACTTGCGCAATCCGCTTACGGTTCGGCGGGCAGCGTCGGCAATCTCCGGCCCGGAGTAGAGGTCCATGTCGGTGGTGCCCAGATGACCCATTGCAAATGAGTATCCGCTGAAGTACACCGCTTTGAATCCGTAGTACATCACCAGCTGCGCGGTCATGGGTTCATAGACGCCGGGGCCGAAGAGAAACGGCTCGGTCTTCAGCAGTTGGCGCATTCGCGTGCTGGGATGCACGTTGCGGCTGGTTGGGACTTTGAACCCGGGCGGCAGCAGCGGCGAATCCATCAACTCCAGTCCGCCTGAAATGTTGTCGCCACTCACGGTGATTTTTGGAAGTCTTACGGATACGGCCTTCTCATCTTTCTCAGTACCGTTCACTTTTTCATTAACGATCATTGTGATTGCCTCTTTTATTAAATTGGGTCGAACTCATGGTTCAGGATCATGGCCTCACTGATCTGACGGGCGCGGGTAAAAGTCTCAGGCGTTCCCAAATCTTTTCCGGGTGCGCGCAAGATCTTTTCCAGCTCCTCGTCGAACAGTCGCGAAATCAGCTCCGGCGTGTGCTTCACGGGTTTGCCGCCTTCGTCTTCATCCAGCACTTCGACCTTATCCGCATGACGAATGCGTTGTGCGATCATCAGCCGATAGATGCGGTCGGTTGCCAAATCTTCCATGTAGCCATCGAGCAGGCTGGCGCCTTTTCCATTCAGCACGCCATTGCGATAGCGAATCACCGTTCGGATCGCGGCGCGTGTGCCCGCTAATGTCCGCTTGCCGACACCCTTAGGGACGGGACGAAGATCGGGATGTCGCGCTTCGCTCTTATCCGGTGCGCCTGAGGGATTGCCTAGTTGGTTAGGTACGGGAAATTGGTCCACGGCGATCTGGTTCTGGTCGGGATGCCCGGTCCATGCGCCGTCCATGCCGCAATTGGCCTCGTTCTTTTTGTCTTTCGCGAGCACATCCAGAGCGCGGGCGTTAAGTTCGGCATCCTCGCGGCTGGGATATAAGGCCGTCATGCCGCCGATCGCCAGCGCTCCGCGGCGATGGCACACAGACGGAATCAGTTCGCGCAGGTTCTGGAAGAAACGGACATCGTGCGGAATCGTATTTCGGTCCGGCAGCACCCACTCAGGGTTTTCGAGATTGAAATGGATGAGGCTGGCCATGTAGTCCCATCGTCCAAGGTTCAGGCCGACGATGTGGTCGCGCAGGTTGTAGAGAAATTCTTCGATCTGAAATGCCAGCGGATGCGACTCCACCAGCGCCATGCATTTGATGTAGTCAGTCTCCCAACCTTTTTCATGGGCGATGCGCTTGAAGAGGTCAGCCCACCAGAGCGCCTCGTCAGCGGACTCGGATTTCGGAATGTAGAAGCAGAGCGGATGCTTCAGCTCGGACGCGTCCAGCTCATAAACGACTCGAGCGACATCATATAAGGATGCCGAAGTCAGTTCGTTGTTGTCGCCCCGCCCTAGCTCCGCTGGGGCGGCGGTTTTCGCCCCGAATCCACCGCGTTGGCTGAGGTGCAAACCTCGCGCGCGCGTGAAGATCACCGTCTTGCTGGGCTTGATGGCAATTTCCGCACTGCGTTTCTTGTCGAAGTAAGTGAGCTTGCCACGCAACGCCGCATGAATGTTTGGCACGCCCGATTGCAGGTTCTCCCACTTATTCGCCATCGAATCTTCGAGGTCGAGCATGACGCCGGGTGCGCCGGAGTTCAGCATCTTCACGCAGAGTTCAGCGTCGTCCCCGGGGCCAGTCATCTGATTGCGCTGATCGGTCACCCATTCGGGCAGCACGATTTTCCAGTGCGAGGTGATGGCTTCCGAAGCCGGCAGATATTCAGGTGGATGGCCTTCCTGCGATTTCTTTAAAACTTCTTTTCGTTTCGCCGCCAGCTCCTGTTGCCACGGCGTGAAGCGGGCATGAAGCGGTGCGTAGAATTCGGCGAAACCCTTGGGCAGGTCGGCTGAAGGAGGAGCGGTCTGAATCTCAAAACCGCGCAGAGTCGGCTTCGATAATTCGTGATGCGTAGCTCCTGCGAGTTCAACCATTTCAAGGGCCTCTAATAGAACGAATGATTTAGAAACCAAGTGGCTGGCGAAGGATGGCTCGCAAGCAAACGCAGGCAGCAAACGCCAACCCGGGTCACAACTTTGGAAAGACTATAGCAATGGTCGGCGTGATAACGTAGCCAATAATAAGCGGACGAACGTTCGTGTACGCAGTAACCTTGTCCACCCCTGTCGTGATTACTTTGGGAATCTGGTTTAATGGAAACAATGGATACAGAGTGTAAAGTTTGCGGCGGAACAGGGTGGAAATCCTTGCCTGCGCAAGCGTCGCCGGCGGGCGGCAAAAAGCCGTCGCCGCAGGTAGCGCGATGCGATTGCCGCATTGGAGCCAAGACTAACCGCTTGCTGGCAAATGCCCGCATCCCGAAACGGTATGAGCATTGCTCGTTGGAATCGTTTCACACCGAGTTCGAAGGGAAGCATGCAAAGAGCCTGGCCGATGCGCGGCTGAATGCGGGCAGGTTTGTTGAAGAATATCCGATACAGGGCCAAGGACTACTCTTCACGGGAAGCATTGGAGTGGGCAAAACTCATCTCGCCGTTGGGATAATCAAGGCGTTGATCGAGACGAAGGGGATCGATTGTTTATTTTTCGACTACCGGGAATTACTGAAGCAGATCCAAAATTCCTACAACACTTCCGTGAATGCTACGGAGCTGGGGATTCTTCGACCTGTGTTTGATACCGAAGTCTTGGTGCTCGACGAGTTGGGGGCGGCAAAGCCTTCCGAATGGGTTTGGGACACGGTAAGCTTGATCATCAACACTCGATACAACGATAAACGCACTACGATAATCACAACCAATTATCCTGACGGAGATGCTGCCTCCGCCGAGATCGATCAGCTCCAAAGGACGGCGCGTCCGCTGACATTGGGCGACCGAATCGGGGACCGCATGCGTTCGCGGCTGCACGAGATGTGCAAGATCGTGGATATGCGGGGCAAGGATTTTCGTCAGCAGGTACAGAGTGCAAATTTCAGGTAACGAATAGAAATGCCATTCACGCTTTCACATCCCGCGGCTGTAATCCCAATCCGGCGATACGGAATCCTCTCCGCGCTGGTGGTGGGAAGTATTGCTCCTGACATCTTGTACTTCATACCTCGAGTCCACCACAGCGGCGCATATGGACATACGCTTCCCGGACTATTCTTCTTCTGCTTGCCCTTGGGACTGGCTGCATTGTGGTTGTTCCAAACATTCTTGAAACGTCCGCTGATTTCTTTGTTTCCTGTATCACACCAGCTGAGACTCCTGCCCGCCGCGGAGGGGTTTTCGTTCTTTCCCGTGGGACAGTTCGCAAAGATCATTGGCTCCATTCTGCTGGGCG
>JAOAPL010000123.1 GCA_025462925.1 Acidobacteriaceae bacterium | reverse complement strand
TTGCGCGCGACGGCTACGCGCTGGTGCTGGTGGCGCGCAATAAGAAATTGATGGATGAGAACGCGCCCGAGTTGCGGAAGCTAGGCGCTCCCTGGGTGATGAACTACCCCAAGGACCTGGTGGAGTTGGAAGCCCCTGAAGAGGTCTTTGCCTACACCGAACGCGCGAATCTCCAGATCGACATTCTTGTGAACAACGCGGGATATGGCGTGCGTGGCGCATTTGCCAAGACCAATCTCGACGACGAACTCGAGATGATGCAGCTCAACATGGTCGCGCTCACGCACCTGACGAAACTCTACCTACCGCAGATGGTCGCGCGTAGCAATGGCAAGATTCTTCAAGTGGCATCGACGGCTGCGTTCCAACCAGGCCCGTTCATGGCCGTGTATTTCGCCAGCAAAGCTTACGTCCTGTCATTCTCTGAGGCGCTATACGAAGAACTTCGCGGCACTGGGGTGACGGTGACGGCATTGTGTCCGGGCCCAACGGCAACCGGCTTTTTCGATCGTGCGGACATGACGTCGACGAAACTATTCAAATCAGGAGCAATGGATTCGAAGACCGTCGCCGAGCAAGGGTATCGGGCAATGATGGATGGCAAGCCGCTGGTGATTACCGGATTGCGAAACAAGCTGCTGACGTTCTCGGAGCGGTTCGCTCCGCGGGCGTGGGTGAGGAAGATTGTTAAAGGGATGCAGGAGTAGCAATCATCAGATTGAAGCCGTCATCCCGAACGGCGAAGCCGGAGGGATCTGCACCTTTCAATGCGCAAGCAAAGATTCTTCTGCGTGTACATCATGTCCAGCCGCTCCCGAAATCTGTACACCGGGGTTACGAATAACCTTCATCGGCGTGCGTGGGAGCACAAGAATCACCTGATCGACGGATTCACTTCGCGCTACAACATTGACCGCCTGGTCTACTACGAAAGCTTCGTGACCATTGCAGGTGCAATCGCCCGCGAAAAGGAAATCAAGGCGTGGCGAAGAGAGAAGCGTGTTCGACTGATTGAGGGTATGAATCCGAGTTGGGCGGATTTAGCGGAGGATTGGTATCGCTAGGAGCCCGCGCAGGCCCCGAGCGTTAGTGTTGCGCAAGTGCAGATCCCTCCGGCTTCGCCGTTCGGGATGACGGCAGCGAAATGTTGAAGTTTAGTGAGATGCTGGACGCTGCCCTACTCCCACTCAATCGTGCCCGGGGGCTTCGAAGTCACGTCATAGACCACGCGATTGATCCCGTGGACTTCACTCACAATCCTGCTGGAAATCTTTCTCAACACCTCATGCGGTAGGGGCACCCAGTCGGCGGTCATGCCGTCTTCTGAATGGACGGCGCGGATGGCGCAGGTGTATGCGTAGGTGCGCTGGTCTCCCATGACGCCGACGCTCATCACCGGCAGCAGCACGGCAAAGCTTTGCCATATCTTCTGGTAGAGTCCTGCGGCCTTTATCTCAGTGACCACGATCTCATCGGCTTCCTGAAGCAGCGCGACGCGATCCGGCGTGACTTCGCCGAGGATCCGCACTGCTAGGCCCGGCCCGGGAAATGGCTGGCGCTGGAGGATTTCGTCGGGCATGCCCAGATCTTTGCCGATGCGCCGGACCTCGTCCTTGAATAGGTCGCGGAGCGGTTCGATGAGTTTCAGTTTCATGTTTTCCGGGAGTCCGCCGACGTTGTGGTGCGTCTTGATCGTCTGCGAAGGGCCGCGGACGGAACTGGATTCGATCACGTCAGGATACAGAGTGCCCTGCACCAGCCATTCGACATGGCCTTGCTGCTTGCGGATCTTTTCCGATTCCTCATCAAAGACGGCGATGAATTCCCCACCGATGATTTTCCGTTTCTTCTCCGGGTCGGTCACCCCTGCCAGTTTGCTAAGGAACCGCTGGCTGGCGTCAACGGCATCGAGTTGTAGTCCCAGTTTCTCGCGCAGGTTTTTTTGGACTTTATTGAACTCGTCTTTGCGCAGGACGCCGTTATTCACGAAAATGCAGGTAAGCCGGTCGCCGATGGCGCGATGGACAAGCACCGCGGCTACTGCGGAATCGACTCCGCCCGAAAGTGCGCAAATAGCGCGTCCGCCCTCGCCGACTTTTTTCTTTATGTCGGCAACGGTCTCGTCGATGAACTGTTGCGGAGTCCAATCGCCGCGCGCGCCGCAGATGTTGAAGACAAAATTCTTCAGCAGCGCAGCGCCTTCTCTTGTGTGATGGACTTCAGGGTGGAACTGTACCGCCCAGATGCGCCGCTCTTCGTTCTCCATGGCGGCAAGAGCGTTGCTGGTGCGCGCCACCGGGTCGAATCCTGCGGGCAGTTCGACGGCTTCGTCGCCATGCGACATCCACACAGACATTTGTGATGGCAATCCGGTAAAGAGCCGCGATGATTTGCTTGCGTCAACGGTGACATCGGCGTGTCCGTACTCGCGTTTCGGCGCGGGAGAGACTTTTCCGCCCAACGTGTGCGCGATGAATTGCAAACCATAGCAGACACCGAGCACGGGCATTCCCATGTCGAGAACGCGCGCATCTGCGGGGGGAGCGTCGGCGTCATAGACAGAACTAGGGCCTCCGGAAAGAATGATCCCAACGGGCGAGTAGCCCTTAATCTCATCGAGCGACGCCGTGCATGGCAGTACTACGGAAAAAACTTTCAGTTCGCGGATGCGGCGGGCGATGAGTTGCGTGTATTGCGAGCCGAAATCGAGGACGACAATGGATTGATGAGCAGCTTTCTTCGGTGCTTCGGCGGGTGCGCCTTTCGGCGCGGGATGGGCTTTGGTCGGCACAAACAAGTTTGCCAGAAATTCGACCTTTCAGCAATCGCAGGCCACTGTAGAGATTGCACCACAATCACTGCGAAACAAAAAACAGCATAGGGGGGTTACGACGAAAAAGTTGGGTTTTCGCATTAACTCCGGTGGGATAATGAAGTATGCCATTTGATGACGGACGCGACCCAGGCTTTGTTGGCGGGATAGCGTTCAAGGCAATCGCCTGGGCAGCGCTGTTCCTGCTGGTCGGAGCCGGCGGCGATTACGTTGCAACCAGATTTGGTCTGGAAAGAGACCTGCTATTCGTGAACGACGTTGTTTCGGCGGCGATGGTCATATTCCTTATCATCACCTACGAGCGACGCCGGAGAAGGCGCATCCGCGAGCGGCTGGAAGTGATCCAGCTGATGAATCATCACGTGCGCAATGCGCTTCAGGTCATCGCTCTTTCTCCACACTCACATGAACGCGAAGAGAATGTGGCCATGATTCGCGAATCGGTGGCCAGGATCGAATGGGCATTGAGGGAAATCCTTCCCGGCGGGATGCCTGAGGAGCTTCAGGAAAAAGAAAAGCTGCGAACTGCCACGGAATCCCATCCGCACG
This sequence comes from Acidobacteriaceae bacterium, assembly GCA_025462925.1. GTDB lineage: Bacteria > Acidobacteriota > Terriglobia > Terriglobales > Acidobacteriaceae > JAICLA01. Next base: position 7,234 of record JAOAPL010000123.1, on the reverse strand, counting down.
CTTCGCACACCTAGATAGGCTCCGGCTCGGGCGGACCGAAATCGCTGAGTTGCACAGATGAAGATGAAGATTCGGGCTCTGATTTCTCCGAATCCCATATAACAATCCGTTCATAAGCGGCCAACCTGGCGACACTCAGAAGATCCGCTACTGCGAAATAGCACAACACCACTAGCGCAAGCCCGGCGACGGCCAATCCCATCGCGAACTGCGCCAACACCGCGAACACGCTCATTGAAAAAAACAGAAATATTCCCGCCACAAGGAATCGCAGCAGTCCGAAGACCAGTCCTACCCAAAAGTACTGGAGAGGTTGTCTCAGCACCAGCGCCGCCGATCTGAAGATTGAATCTGCCACGCCTGATCCAGCGTTCAGTGCGAGCAGCGGGGCTAATGTCAGATGCCAGTTGAGGGTTGACCAGATCGATCCGATGAGAAAAGCCAGTGGGAGAAACACAAGATAGAAGACCGCAGCATCGGGCTCGGCGGATTGCGCCGGGTCAACAGCCGTTCCTCCAGCCAATGCCAACTGCGACGCCGAAGCAAAAGCACCTGCGCACGCGATCAGAGCAAAGAGCGAAAAAATTGCTCGTAAGAAATTGATCTGTAAAAGGATTCGTATCCCTGCCGGTGCGCTTTGCTTGCGCTGTGGCACAAGTTCCTGCAACACAACGGCGCGTCCGAATGCCGATGCCAGCCACCAGAGAAGTCCGAGTCCGACGATCAGTGCGGCAAACAATCGCACGATCTTCGGGCCACTTCCACTAAAGATGTGGGCCAAGCTCGATCGGACGGTACCCGGTATCACGCCAGAAAGTCCAAAGAGATCACGGTCGGAGACGGGTATCGAACTCATGAAAAGCAGGACGGAATAAGCGATCAGCAGTAGGGCCGCCGCACCAAAAGCCCATCTCCACGCCAGTTCAGCGGCAAAGAGAGCCGGACGGTGGAAGATCGTCGAAAATCCGGACCGCACTGCGCGGGAACGCGACATGCCTCTAGGATACATTCCTGGCAGCTTTACTGACCTAGATTTGTTGCGGCTGATACTATTCTGTTTGGTTTGTCACGCGGTTGGGATAATCTCCTCATCGCCCGCAAGGAGCGAGTTCGATGAACACGCCGCCCCCGGTCGTGAGGTCATCTGGAAGCCACAGATTTTCGGTCGTTTGTCTGCCGGCGATCTTCCTCGTCTTCTGCTCCATTACTTCGCTTCATTCGTTTGCAATCCTTCCATCGCAGTCATTTACAAATCAAACAGAACCGACATCCTGCACCACAGAAGGATATTTGCGGATTGCGCTTTTTCCGGTTAGCGGACGAGGCAAGACTCCTGTATCGGTGGTTCTCACTGATCCGCAAGGACGCAAGCTGGGCTACGACCCAATCCGCAAGACGGAACATTCAGATCTGCCGCAAAGCACCTTCACCGGAGACACGGGAAAGCCGAAGGCGCCGCCAAAGCCTGTGGCAAACCCGGTTGACCCGGAACTGATCCTCGACACCCCGCCACCGCCGCCTCCGCCTCCACCACCAGCAGCGCCGGCGCCGGCAGTCCTGGAATTGTGCAATCCCATCGGAGGGCAATATCAGTTGCAAGTCATCGGGATGGAACCGGGGAAATATGGTGTTTCGATCAACGCCGCCAATCGTGAAGTCCTCGATATTACAGGCAGGCCAATGTCGCTGGATTCGCGCGCGGAGATCCCGGCGACCAGCTCGCGTAGAGGGGGCGTCCAAACTTTTCTGATCGTCTACTCCCGCACGCCGGGAGTGAGGGTGCGCGTGAAGCCTGCGCCGTAATCCAGCGATCGCTATGACAAATTCAACGGGAGATGGCAAAGGCAGCAAGTGCGAGCCAGATCGCGACGATCACTACGAAGATAAAACTCACCTGCGCCGTTAAATAATCGCGTTCGTCAGGGGATTTCACGCATTCAGAGTAGAACGAATTCCAGCAGCTCACAAACGACATCTTGCGCCACCGAATCGGCCTATTCGTCGAAGATGTGCGATTTCCTGGCTACTTCACCACGATATTGACCAGTTTGCCCGGTACCACAATGACCTTAACCACTTCTTTGCCGGCCATCGCGGCCTTCACCTTTTCATCGGCAAAGGCGGCGTTACGGACAAACTCCTCTGAACTGTCCGCAGGCACGGAGATGCGGGAACGCAATTTGCCGTTGACCTGTACGGGGATCTCGATCTCGTCCTCTTTTGCAAGGGCGGGATCGAATTGCGGCCAAGGTTCTTTGAGCAACACGCTTGTCTCGCCCAACACTGACCACAACTCCGCGCCAAGATACGGCGCGAATGGAGCCAGCAAGAGGATCAATTTCCGCTGGATCTCCGCAAGGAGCGCGACAGGGATCGCCCCCGATGCAATCGCCGACTCCGACGCGTACAACGCATTTACCAACTCCATGACGGCGGCGATCGAAGTATTGAAGTGCCAACGTCCGTCAAAATCATTAGTGATCTTGGCGATAGTTTGATGAAGCTTGCGCTGGATGGTGCGCGCTTCCAGGGAAAGCTGCGCGGGAACTTTGCCTGCCCACTCCGGATGCCGCGGCTGAGCATGCTTCATAACGAACCGATAGACGCGTCCGAGGAAGCGGTGAACGCCTTCAACTCCCTGCTCCTGCCAATCGAGATCGCGGTCCGGCGGCGCCGCGAACAACGAATACATGCGCGTAGAGTCGGCGCCGAATTTCGCCACCATGTCGTCGGGCGAAACCACGTTGCCCCGATTCTTCGACATCTTGGCGCCGTCCTTGATGACCATCCCTTGCGTGAACAATCGCGAAGCCGGTTCAGAATTCTTGATCAACCCCATGTCGCGCATGACCTTCGTCCAGAAGCGCGAGTAGATGAGGTGCAAGATGGCGTGCTCAACCCCACCGATATACTGGTCAATAGGAAACCAGTAATTCACTTTGTCGGAATCGAACGGGGCCGTCGCAAGCTTCGCGCTGGTATAGCGGTAGAAATACCAGGACGAATCGACAAACGTATCCATGGTGTCCGTCTCGCGGCGCGCCTTGCCGCCACACTTAGGACACTTCGCATTCACAAACTCCGGAACATTCGCGAGCGGTGATCCGCCCTGCTGCGTAATGTTGATCTTCTCCGGCAACAGCACCGGCAATTGATCTTCCGGCACAGGGACGATGCCACACTTCTCGCAATACAACATGGGAATGGGCGTGCCCCAATAGCGCTGGCGCGATACTCCCCAATCTTTCATGCGATACGTCGTCGTAGCCTTGCCGAAGCCGTGCTCCTCGGCGAATCTCGTCATCGCCGCGATAGCCTCACGGTTTGACATGCCATTGAAGTCGCCGGAGTTGATGAGCAAGCTCTCCTCGGAGGTGAATGGCAGGATACTTTCTTCCGCATCTCCAGACTCAGGTGGCTCCTCGGTGCGGCGCGGAAGCACAACTATGCGTACCTCCAAGTTGTATTTTTGCGCAAACCCGTAATCACGTTCATCGTGCGCCGGTACTGACATGATCGCGCCCGTGCCGTAATCCATCAGGACATAATTGGCTATCCAGATGGGGATGCGCTCCTGATTGAACGGATTAATGGCGAATGCGCCGGTCTTTACACCGCGCTTCTCAATCGCACCTAGATCGCCGGCTTCTTTCGCCTTGCGTTGCTCGTCGATGAGATTCGCGACATCAATCTCGAGAGCAGGATTCTTCTGCATCAAATCCGCCACCAACGGATGTTGCGGCGCGAGCTGGATCGATGTCGCGCCATAGATCGTATCTATGCGCGTGGTGAAGACGGTAATCTTGTCGCCAGCCGGACCGGCAGTGCCTTCGAGTTTGAAATCGACATTCGCACCGTCACTGCGGCCGATCCAATTGCGCTGCATGGTGCGGACTCTCTCCGGCCAGTGCTCGAGCTTATCCAAATCCGCCAACAACTCCGGCACATAATCGGTGATGCGAAGGAACCACTGCTCCAACTCGCGCTGCTCGACTTTCGTCTCCTCATGGCGCCAGCAGCAGCCATCAACCACTTGCTCATTGGCGAGCACGGTGGCGCATTCCGGACACCAGTTCACCTTGCTCTTCTTGCGATACGCCAACCCGCGCTCGTACATCTTCAAGAAGAACCACTGGTTCCAGCGGTAATAATCCGGCAAACAAGTGGTGACCTCGGTTGACCAGTCATAGGAGAAACCGAGGCGCTTCATCTGCTGCTTCATGGCAGCAACGTTCTGCAAAGTCCACTCGCGGGGAGGCGTGTTGTTCTTGAGCGCGGCGTTTTCCGCGGGCAATCCGAAGGCGTCCCAGCCCATGGGATGAAGCACGTTGTAGCCGCGCATCCACATGTATCGCGCGAGCGCGTCACCGATTGCGTAATTGCGGACGTGTCCCATGTGGAGTGCGCCCGAGGGATACGGCAACATCTCCAGTACGTAGTACTTCTTGCGGTCGGAAGTGATGGGATCAGTGGCGTAGAGCAGCGGATCGTTCTGCCAGATTGCCGCCCACTTTTCTTCGATGGGCTGCGGATGGAAGCGCTCGTCTCGGCGAGGCTGCTCGCTCGGGGTCTCGGTTACGGTCGTCTTGGATGTCGAATCGGACATGGCTTATTTCAAATAATGAATACTGACGATTATTTCGCATCTGCTGGAATTAGGGAAATCGCACTGAAAAGACGCTTAGTGAACCAGCGACTTCAGGGCGTCCACATTTCGCAGGTCGTCGCCGGGTTCGTCGATAGGCGTTTCGGCGATAAAGGCAGCGTGGGCAAGCATCGGGCTATTGATGAGCCGGCGGAATGAGTCGATGCCAATTTTTCCTTCGCCGATGTGCTGGTGTCGGTCGAGCTTGGAACCGCGGTCGGCCTTGGCGTCGTTGCAATGCCAGACTGGGACGTTCTCCAGGCCGATGGTGTTGTCCAATTGCTTCAGCGTGTCAGCAAGCCCGTTTTCGCTGACCACGTCATATCCGGAAACGTGTGTGTGGCAGGTGTCGATACACGCGCCCACGGGGACTTTCGGCCGCAATCGCGCAACCAGTTCCGCGACTTGCTCGAAGCTTCCACCTAACGAATATTCGGCTCCGGCGGTGTTCTCGATGAGGATCTTGAAATTGCTGCTGGCCAGATCCAATCCGTCCACAGATTTGGAGATGGATTCCACCGCGCACTGCAATCCTTCTTCGCGCGTGCCACCCGAGAACGAGCCCGGATGCAAGACAAGATACTGCGCGCCCAGTGAAAGCCCGCGCTGGACTTCTCCGCGAAACGCGACTATCGACTTATCCAGGAACTCCGGCGTCTTGCTGCACATGTTCACCAGATAGCTAGTGTGAATCACCAGCGGCGCGATGCCGTAGAGTTCACTCAGTCGCCGCACCTCGTTGCACTGCCACATCTCCGGCGACGATGCCCGCCACATCCGCGGACTCGAGGAAAATATCTGTAGCGTATTGCAGCCCAGCCGATAGGCTCGCTCGATGGCCTTCTCTACTCCCCCGCTGGTTGAAGTATGAATACCGATCCTCAGGCGCGTGAGCTTGGGCGGTGTGGCAGGAGCGGGCTGCTTGAGGATGTCATATTCGCCCGCGAGGTCGCGTCCACTGGACTTCTTCTTGATTGCTTTTGTGGTGACGGCGCGGGGCATAGGTTGGGGAATTCTAACATTCGGCTTTGCGAATGGAATCAGCGGCAGGCAGTCCAAACCATCGGTTCTGGTTCTGACCACTGGAAATGTACATATCCAACGCAGCGGAGGTTTTCTGAAAGGCCATAGAGTCCTGAGCTTTCTTTGAATGGATGGTGATCAATACCTAGTCGCCATTTTCCCTTCAAAAAAGAACCGTCAATGTCTTCGATTGTGAATGCACCTTTTTCTGACTCAACAGTCAGGCCAAAACTCTTGAGATTCCTGAATTCTTTGGGAACTACAAAACCTTGTCTCTCTTCTGACTCTGTAAATCTGACGGGATTTAAGTTCAAGCTCTTGGAATGTATCCGCAAGGCCATCTGCTGGCAAGAAACAGCTGACCCATCAATTTCGCATCGAGTCAGAAAAACCTTCAGGGGCTCGGACATGTCCAGCCCAGCATTGGGATCGCAGTACTCTCGAGTTCGCCTTCGAGTGCTGATTTGGACATCGGCGGGAAGCTTGAGAACAACTTCATCATTTTCCTTCTGATCAGATCGGCAGCTGGAATCCCTATCCATGAGATAGGAAAACTTAGTCAAGAAGACGGTCGGCGGATGCTTGAGAAATTTCCAAGTTCTAACATTTTCCGCTGCCGCCTTAGCCAACAGAGGAGGACCGTTTTCAATTCTGACGGAAGCGACTCCTTCTCCGTCTGTTGTAACGGCTAGGATCACGTCTCCGCTCACGACGGCAAGTCGCGCAAGAGATGGGTAAAACGGAATGTCCCCAGACTTGACTACAGGCAAATCTGGTTTTGCCTGGGCGGACGAAATGATGTTTAGCATCAGCAATACGAGCCAGCCGATTACAAGCGTTCGCATTCTCATATGTTCGGTGCGCAACGTTAGCAGCGCGGCATAAACAATACCATTCACCATGCTTATAATTGCCGTCTACAAAGGAGTACAGATGAAAAAGCAACTTGCAGTCTTAGTTGTCATCGCCATCGCAGCCTTTCTCGCGGGGGCAGCGAAGCCGGAAACACGCCGATACGTCAACATCCCGCGTCCGGGTGCGGTCAGCAATCTCCCATTCAGTGACGGAGTGATAGTGGGCGATACCTTATACCTCGCTGGCCGAATCGGAATTGACCCCAAGACAAATAAACCACCTGCGGATGCAGAACAAGAAGCGAAGCTGGCACTCGACGGCATTCAGGCCACCCTGCATGAAGCCGGCATGACGATGGATGACCTTGTTTACGTGCAGGTATTCTGCCCGGACGTGACTCAATTCCCCAAGTTCAACACCGTCTATCGCACTTATTTCAAACGCGAACGCGAATTTCCTGCCCGGGCATTTATCGGATCGGGACACCTGCTTTTCGAGGGCCGATTCGAGGTGCAAGGGATCGCCGTCAAACGCTAGTGCCAACGTTTGCCCGAATCGCGACCGAACCTATAAACTTAATGTTTCGGGAGACTGCCAGATGTTAGTAGTGATGCGGGCCCATGCCACCGACGAACAGGTGCAGGCCGTTTGTAAACGAGTCGAATCGCTGGGCTACAAGGCCCATTCCATGCCCGGCGCGCAGCGCGTCGC
>JAOAPL010000071.1 GCA_025462925.1 Acidobacteriaceae bacterium | reverse complement strand
CTCTTATACAGCAATTCTGATTGTTTGCGGCACCAGCTACAGAATTGGGCTGTCATTTCCCAACATCTGTCTGCGGATCAATTTCACTGGCGGGAACCCCTGTTTCAAAAATGTATTGTGAAATTCTCCCAGCGAGAACTTTGCGCCACGCAGCTTCTTGTAATCTTCGCGCAGCTTCAGGATCTCAAGTTTCCCCAGCGTGTAGTAAAGATAGGTCGGGTCAGACGTTCCTCTGCGCGTTTCTCGCATCGCGCTGGCCCTGGTTGCACGGCCCTCATTGACAAAGAAATCCACGCCCTCGTCGAAGGTCATCTTGCCCGTGTGCATCTGAATACCGACGATGTATCGCGCATCGCGCATCAAAGCGGCCTGCAATTGCCCAAGGCGCAGCTTCAGAAATTCCGGAGAGTCTTGATTCCCACCTTTAGGTATACCGTATCCTTCGTCTAGCATCATCTGCTCGCAATAGTGCGCCCAGCCTTCGGCATTGGAATTTGCGCCAAGTAGCTTGCGTACTTTCGACGGCGCATAGGGCACCCACAGGAACTGCACGTAGTGTCCGGGATAAGCTTCATGAACTGCCGTCGCGATAATGAATCCTCGATTGAACCCCGCCATGTGCTCGGTGACCTCCTTCGGCGTCCAATTGGGTTCGGGAAGCGTTACGTTGAAGAACGCTTCCTTCGCAACTTTCTCAAATGGTCCCGGTGTGTCCATCGATGCAAATGTCAAAGCCCGTGCGAAGGGTGGCGTCTCTTCCACGATCGGTTCCACCTTCGAAGGAATGGTCACAATCTTCTTCTCGTTGATAAACGCCTGCAGCGATTCGAAAGTATTGCGGAAGGTCTGCAACAGTTGGTCTGGTTGTGGATGCTCGCTTCCGATCTGCTCGAGAACTTGCTGCGGTGTCTTGGTTGCATCCAGCTTGGCTGCAACTTCTTTGAATGACTGTTGGTTCTTATGCAGATCCGCATAGCCAATCTCCAGCAACTTGTCGAGCGGGATGTCTACCATTTCGTCGTACAGCAACTTCTTGCTGTAATTCTCTGCACCCAGGCGGAAGTCGCCGTTGGAAACTGGCAATAATGTGTCCTTCAAATATTTCTTATAATTGCGCAGCGCCTCGACCACACCAGCATTTGCCTGACCGAACTCCGCGATCAGTTTTTTCTCATGCACGTCTTTGAACGCAAGCGGGACGTCCTTCTCGAAGAAATTGATTATGCCGGGAAGTTGCATTAGCGCAACCTCGGTATAGACCTGCGGAGGATTCTTCAGATTCGCGCGTGCCGCTTCGAAGACAGCCGGCATCTGTTTCTCGCGCGCGATCAGTGAACGCAATCGCACGTCAGCCGGCGCGAACTTTCGCGACATGATGACAAATGCGCTATTGCTGATCCCTGACGAATAGCGGTCAGGATTCTTCTCCCACTGACGGATCGATTCGAGTTCCAGCAGCGTGCCGTTGATGTAATTAAGGATCAGTTCGCGGTCGGCTATCCGCTCCTGCGGCCAATTCGCCGTGTCTTCTGCCGCAAATTGATCGCGATATTTCTTCAGCGCCGCAACTTGCTTATCGACTCCCGCACGCGAGTAGTCCTCCAGCTGCGGATCGTACCGATGTAATCCCGCAGCGGTCCCCTGCGTCGGGTTGAACTTGAAATAGGCCTGGTCGAAGAACTCGTCAGCGAGTTTGGTGAATGCGTCGGTCTGTCGGGTTTTCGCCGTTACAGTCGGCTTCTTGGCTTGAGAGAAGCTTGATGCCGTGAGTCCAACACTCGCCACAATGAGCGCGAGGATTACGGTTCGTGCTTTCATCGTCTTTCCTTCTTGTTTCAGGATTCTGCTTGGGCCAGAAAACTCTAAACGCGCACGGGTTGGGCCGCGAGTTGGTGGAGCAAATCTCTTACGGTCGCAATCACTGCATCGGCCGCTGTCGTCTTTAGAACGAATTTTAATGTTCCCCCGGGAGAGAACTGCGCGCCTTTGTTGGATGCAACAAACCCGGCCAGCTTTGCCGGATCAATCTCCGCGGACTCAGTAAACTTGATGTGCATGATGTTCTGCTTGCGGTCAATTCCGGCCACTCCAACTCGTTGACCCAACATCTTCAGTGCGGTTGCATCCAGCAGATTCCGCACCGGAGCGGGTGGCTCGCCGTATCGGTCAACAAGTTCGGCGCGCACGTCGGCTAACTGGTCTTCATTCTCCACCCCCGCGATGCGCTTGTACATTCGCAACCGCTGATTTTCTTCGGCGACGTAGTCGTTGGGAATTCGCAGGTTCAGCGCGAGATTGAGTTGCGTCGAGACAGTGTCCGCTTGCTGCTCGCCTTTGATCTCACGCACCGTTCGCTCCAGCATGGTGGTGTACATCTCAAATCCGATGGCCTCAACGTGACCGCTCTGTTCGCCGCCGAGCATATTTCCCGCACCGCGCAATTCAAGGTCGAGTGCGGCGATCTTGAACCCTGCGCCCAGGTCGGAAAATTCCTTCAGCGCCGCCAACCGACGTCGCGCGATCGGCGTCAACTCCTGCTCCGCCGGAATCAATAGATATGCATACGAGCGCCGGTTCGACCGGCCTACGCGTCCGCGCAACTGGTACAACTCTGATAGCCCGTGCCGATCCGCGCGATTGATCATGATGGTGTTGCAGAGCGGAATGTCGAGTCCGTTCTCAATGATCGTCGTCGCTACCAGAACATCGGCCTCATGGCGCATGAACGCGAGCATGGTCTTTTCCAGTTCGCCCTCTGACATCTGCCCGTGTCCGACGATGACGCGCGCTTTGGGCACAAGTTCTTTCAACTTTGCCGCAATCTCGTAGATGCTCTCCACGCGGTTGTGTACGAAGTACGCCTGTCCGCCGCGTTCGAGTTCATGCTCGATCGCGGACTTGATCAGCTTTTCGTCGAAGGCCGCGACTACGGTTTGTATTGCTATGCGGTCGCGCGGAGGGGTCTCGATGACACTCATATCGCGCAATCCCACGAGCGACATGTGCAGCGTTCGCGGGATCGGAGTGGCGGACATGGTCAGCACGTCCACCTCTTTCTTCATCTGCTTCAGGCGCTCTTTATGGCGGACACCGAAGCGTTGTTCTTCATCGACCACCAGCAATCCGAGGTCAGGAAATTTCAGGTCGCGTGATAACAAACGATGCGTGCCGATCAGGATGTCGATCTTTCCCTGCTCTACTTTTTCGATGATCTCTTTCTGCTGCTTCGTGGTGCGGAAGCGCGAGATCATTTCTATGGTGATTGGGAAGGCAGCAAATCGCTGCTTGAATGTCTCGAAGTGCTGGAAGGCCAGCACCGTGGTCGGCGCAAGCACGGCGACTTGCTTGCTGTCGTTCACCGCTTTGAACGCCGCGCGCATGGCGACTTCCGTCTTGCCGTATCCCACATCGCCGCAGAGCAAGCGGTCCATGGGCAACGTCGATTCCATGTCTCGCTTGATGTCAGCGACTGAAGTCACCTGATCATTCGTCTCGTTGTGCTCGAATGCATCTTCGAACTCGCGCTGGAATTGATTATCAGGTGCAAACGCATGTCCTACCGCGGTCTTGCGCTCGGCGTAGAGCTTGAGAAGTTCGTCGGCCATGTCTTGCATGGCCTTTTTCACGCGGGCCTTGGTCTTGGCCCACGCCGTCCCGCCCAAACGACTCAGCGGTGGACGACCACCTTCTGTGGAACGATACTTCTGAATCAAATCCAACCGCGTGAGTGGGACATACAGCTTTGCGGCTTCGGCAAATTCCAGCAACATGAACTCGCCTTTGGTCTCGCCATCGCCCTGCGCTATTTCTTTTAGGCCGCGATACTCAGCAATCCCGTGTTCAACGTGAACGACGTAATCGCCGATCGCCAGATCGCGGAAGTCAGAAAGAAAAGTCGATATGACCGACTTCTGCCGCGACGGACGCTTCACTACGACTTCAGAATCATCGAAGAGGTCTTGCGCGCCGAAGAGCACAAGGCGCGAATCGGGTAACACCACCCCGTGCGGAATGGCGGCCCTCACGATTGTCGCGGCGCTCAGGTCGCCAGTGGCGTAAGCGGTCTCATCGAGAAAGGTTTCGCTGGTGCCAGCCTTCGGAACACGCGATCCCAAGCGGAAGTGCACGCCATACTCGCTGAAGATATCGGCCAGACGCTCTACTTCGCCCATATTTGGCGCGGCAAAGATCACGCGCTCACCGGCAACGCTGAGCTTCTTTACTTCCTCCACCATCGCCGGCACTGACCCGTGGAATCGCATCGTGGGCTGCGATCGGAAATCGACTACGTCGCCTTCAGCCTCAGCAGTGGCGACGTTCAACTCTTCAATGTCTGCTCCCGCGTGCGACTGCACTAATTGTTCCCACGCCTCCGGAGCAATGAAAATCTCTTCAGGAGTGACCAGCGAGCCAACTCCGCTGCGATCATGCGTGGCAATAACTTTCTCCCACCAGCGGTCGCTCTCAGCTTTGACCGCTGACGGCTCGTCGACGATCACTAGCGCGTTCGGCATCAGATCAAAGAGGTTTTGATCCGCGCCAGCGACAGAGGCGTAGAACTCCCATCCAGGAAAAACCGTTACACCGGTTGCAGACATCGCGTCAGTAACGCTCTGCTCCGATCCGCTAATCCGGCTTCCCGACAAACGCGCGTGGATCGTGGCGAGTATCGTCTCGCTGCCCGGCGTCTCCGACAGCGGCAGCAGTGCAACTTCGTCCACGGGCGTAGACGAACGCTGGCTCGCAGGATCGAACTTGCGGATCGATTCGACATCGTCGCCAAAAAACTCGACGCGCACCGGCCTCTCGGCCTCGGGTGGATAGACATCGAGGATTCCGCCTCGCAGCGCGTACTGCCCCGGCATCTCCACCACGTCGGCAGCGGTGTATCCAATGACGTTCAAATGCTGAATCAACTGCTCGGGATCGATCGTTTCCGCCCGGCGTACGATGCGCGTGAGGTCAGCATAGAACTCAGCCGATTGCAGCCGCATGGAAGCCGCCTCCATCGGCGCAATAACAATTTCCACTTCCCCACTCGCGATCTTCCAAAGCGCTGTCGCCCGTTCTTCCTGGATCTCAGGATGTGGCGACAGATTCTCAAACGGAAGCACATCGAACGCCGGCAACATGACAATGGCGTCCGGTCGCGCCGCACCGGACAATTCGGCAACAGACTGCAGGACGGGCAACAGGTCTTCGGCGGCGCGATTGTTGGGGACGACCACCAACAAAGGTTTCCCCACCGCCCGATGCAACAGCGCTAAATGCAGCGCTTTGGCCGTGGGAGTGAGTCCGGAGACACGAGTCCGCCCCGCGCGGGCTTTTAAGAGGGTGGCCGCACGCTGAAAAGCTGAGGATTTTTCCGCGTCCGCAAGAATTTCGCGGACAAAGGGAAGGATCATGCAGGATTGATTCTAACAAAAAAGCTGATTTACCACGGAGGCGCAGAGACATGGAGGAAGGCATTGGTCGACCAATCCCGCCATTGCCGAAGGGGTTTAGCCGAAAGGTGAGAGCCGACAGCCGAGAGCCATATCCCGTGTGAGACAATCTTTTCTTAATTCGTCATATTCAGGAGACCTCATCCATGCGCGAACCAGTCGCCACCAAAGACGCTCCACAGGCCATCGGGCCTTACTCACAAGCCATCAAGGCCAACGGCTTCGTATTCGTCTCCGGACAGACACCAATGGACCCCGCAACCGGACAAGTGATTGAGGGCGGTGTAGCGGAGCAGACTGATCGCGCGCTGAAGAACATCGCCGCAATCCTCAAAGCCGCGGGTTCGGGGATGGACAAAGTAGTCCGCTGCGGCGTCTTCCTGAAGAACATGACCGACTTCACCGCGATGAACGATGTGTACAAAGGGCACTTCCCCGCCCCACCTCCTGCGCGAACGACTATCGAAGCCGCCCGCCTGCCGAAGGATGTGCTGGTGGAGATTGATGTGATTGCACTGGCATAGCCGGCAGATTTGGCAAACTCGGCAGACCGTATCTCTGCCGAATTATTCATTCGATTTATTGGCTGAGGAATTTAGTCCGCCCGAAGATAGTTCCTCGGCGGACTGATGGATGGTCGGCGTGGTGTTCATGCTTTGAACCAACCTCAAACCTTGCGGAGATTTCTTCCACACAGTGGCAAACCGCACCACAACCGTCTGCGAATTTTGGCCACGTAAAAATGTAAAAGGAACATCAAAGAAGGCCGTAATCAGGTCTCCGGCCTGTTGCGTATAAACCTTACCGATCAAACCAAAAGACGAGGACTCCCAGAGCTTAAAGTCGCTCTGGAATAATTTTTCTGCTTGTTCCCTGGTAGTGCACACCTCGCTTAGGTCCGAGCCAATAATCAGCACATCTCCATCCGACAAAAGACTCATCATGCCTGCAACGTCTTTTTGGGCGTAATGGTTCAGAAGAAAGCGGATTTTGACCGACAGTTCCTGGTCAGGCGCTCCTTTGGCTTGAGACACACCGGGCAAAACCATCAGACTCATGAGTAAAATCGCTGTTCGAATGAGTTTTTGGCATGGCATTGGATACGAAGGATTTTCCAGCAAAGTTCCATGCTCAAAAAATTATGCACTGGAGGTAACCAGTTCACTTGAATGCGCCGAAAAGGTGACCCGTTCGAGCAGAAAGAGTTTATCGGCTGCTTAGCAGGATGGCGGTAGCGTCGTCCGATGCCGGGCAGTTGCTGGCGAAGAGGCATATCTCCTCGAGGATGGTGTCCACCGAAAGCTCGTCGTCGCCAAAGACCTGCTGCAGACGAGCGGTGCCGAACTCCTCGTCAGCACAATCGCGGGCTTCGGTGATTCCATCGCTGTAGAACAACAATTTGGCATTGTCGCCGAGATGGATCGTTGTTTCAGAGAATTCGCATTCCTGAATACCAAGTGGTAGTCCGGCTTCGCTGTCTAGAAAAATGGTATCGCTTCCGTTGCTGAACAAAGGCTGGGGATGGCCCGCGTTGGCAAAACGCAAAGTGCGAGACGTGGGATCAAGCACTGCAAAGACCATGGTCACAAATTTCCCACAGGGAAAATCTTCCACAAGAACGCGATTCAGCGCGCACAAGACTTCGCTTGGTGACGACAAGGTTTTCGCAAGCGAACGCGTGATGGCCCGGGTGGCCGTCATCAGCAGCGCCGCCGCCATCCCTTTACCTGAGACATCGGCGAGCACTAGCGCCCACTTGCCATCAGCGAGCGGGATGTAGTCATACCAATCGCCGCCGACAGCACCTGCGGAAACGCATTGTGCTTCGATCCTCAGCCCATCCACTTGCGGCAAATACTTCGGGAGCAATGACTGTTGTATCTGGCGAGCCTCTTCCTGTTCACGCAGCATATGCTCTTTCTCGCTGCGTTCTCTCTGGAACAACTGTGCGTTCTCGATCGCCACCGCAATGTGCACCGCCATCTGCTGCAACAATGCGCGCTGCGTGCGCGGAAATCCATCCAATTCCGGGTGCGCTACGCTGAAAACGCCTATGACGCGGTCGCCGATTTTGAGCGGAATATCCAATTCGGATTGGATCTCGGGCCCGCATGCGATGTACTTAGGCTCGCGGCTTACATCGGGAGCGTAGTAGGTCTGCCCAGTTGATGCAACATGGCCAGTCAAGCCGCGATGCCCAAATCGGTCGCCCTTCAAGTGGACCAAGCAACCTTGGACCGCGGCAACCACCAACTCATCCTCATCTCTCAGCAGAATCGAACTCTCTGCGCAACCGAACGAGATCGCAAGATGGTTGACGATATGGTCCAAGAGTTGATCCAGATCCAAAATCGAGTTGATCCTTCGGGCCGCATCCTGCACATGGATCAAGTCTTCAACGCGTTTCCGATGTGCGTCGAATCGAGGACGGTAGGAAACACCGGAGCGATACTGTGGGCTGGTCGACATGGGAAAAGCCTCCGCGATCCCAAAAGCAGAGTGTCTTGCTTATGAGTAGTCGAGTGCTTTTAAGATGCTGCCCAAAGGTGCGGGATTCTTCTTATTGAGAGAAGGAAGAGACGATTGCGGCTCAAACAAGACAGCCTCGCGCGATTAACGAGAGGCTGTCTTGTTTCGAATTCGGGGAGGGCCCGTTAGCTTGCTTTTGCCGTGGCCTTAGCGCGCGGAACGGCCTTGGTAACTTTTCCGCTGCGGATGCATGACGTACACGCACGAATGCGCTTGCTCACGCCCTTGACCATCGCCTTCACCGGACGCAGGTTCACATTCCAGCGCCGTTTGGTGACGTTGTTGGCGTGGCTGATGTTGTTTCCAAATTGCGGCCCCTTGCCGCAGATATCGCATACTCGTGCCATGACTTGTGCTCCAGAACTTATTTCCTGCTCCAACCAAAAGCTTTTCATGGAAGCTTACTGCAGGAGGGATGAGAACTTGTTGCGTAAGATACAGAGTATACGGGAGTTGGTGGAAATAGGCAAGGCGAGGACGCTTTCAAGGGAGCAGTACTCACTGCATTTATACTGGGATTATGCCCTCCACCGAGACCAAAGCTGTCCGCGTCAATAAGAGCACCGGCACAGGCATGGAAATCGACTGGGCTGACGGGCACCAGAGCGTTTACACGTTCCAACGTCTCCGCGATGCCTGTCCCTGCGCCATGTGTGACGACGAGCGCGAAAAATCCGGGGCGCAATTCGGCGAGGCTCCCAAGCCGAAAAGCGCGTTACCTATGTACCGCGACCCAGCGCGTCCCACTGAAGTCACGCCAGTCGGCAAATATGCGATCTCATTCGTCTGGAATGACGGACATCGCACCGGGATCTACTCCTGGGAGTTTCTGCGGATCATCTGTCCTTGCGAAGAGTGCAAAGCAATCCGCGCAGCGGGAGGAAAGCTGGTGCCGGGCGGGAGCGGGGCGATCTACGGATAAATCAAACCTGTAACCGCGGATCAAAGAAGGATCAAATCTGATTAAAACCCAAAAAGCTGGCCGCGGATTTGCGCGGATGAACACAGATGAAAATCAAAACCTTTAGCCGCGGATTAGAGAAGGATTTCTGCGCTGAATCACATGTTCACCAACTTCTAGGGTCAAAGCCAAGCAAACCGCACTTGCCTTTGAACCTACATTGAAGCAAGTCTTTAAAATCCGCCCTTATCTTTCTTTTATCCGCGGTTAGCTTTTTGCTTCTTCTCCATCAGTTAAAATTGAACTAAAGAATCCGCGCCAATCCGCGTTCATCCGCGGCCAAGAAGTTCTTATTTGAAACATCTACTCGACAAACTTAACCCGCAGCAGCGTGAGGCCGCCGAGACTGTCCACGGACCGCTGCTGATCCTCGCCGGCGCGGGGTCGGGGAAGACGCGCGTCATCACTTATCGCATTGCGCACCTGGTGGAGAACATCGGCAAGCCCGCCGATTCCATCCTCGCCGTTACATTCACGAACAAAGCTGCCGCCGAGATGGGAGAGCGAGTCAAGAAACTGATCGCCGGGCGTTCGCTCGCGCAGCCTACGCTATCGACCTTCCATTCGTTTTGTGTGCGCGTGCTGCGGCGCGATATCGAGACCCTGCGCATTGGCGATAGCGGTTTCAAACGCGACTTCGCCATCTATGACGAATCCGACCAGCAGGCGATCGTCAAGCAAGCGATGAAGCGCCTCGGGATTGATGACAAGCAGCTCAAACCACGCGCGGTGCTGTCGCAGATCTCATGGGCAAAGAGCCACATGCTGGATCCGCAAGAGATCTATCTGCAATCCGCCGACCCCAAGACGGAACGCGTGGCTCATATATATGAGGTCTATCGGCAGGAGTTGCGCAAGGCCAACGCGCTGGATTTCGATGACCTGCTGCTGGAGACGGTGCGGCTTCTGAAATCGAACGCTGAAGTTCGCGAGAAGTACAACCGCCGATACGAATTCATTTTGATCGACGAGTATCAAGACACGAATCGTCCGCAATATGAGTTAGTGAAACTGCTGGGCGCGGGACACCAGAACGTTTGCGTGGTGGGCGATGAAGACCAGTCGATCTACTCATGGCGCGGCGCCGACATCAAGAACATCCTGGAGTTCGAAAAAGATTTTCCCAACGCCAAGGTCATCCGCCTGGAGCAGAACTACCGCTCCACGCAGACGATCCTTGAAGCGGCTTCTGCCGTCGTCGCGAATAATAAGCAGCGCAAGGGCAAGAACCTTTGGACATCGCGACAGGGCGGCGGCAAGGTCGGTTATTACGAAGCACCCGATGGCGAGAATGAAGCGCTGTTCGTCGCCGACTACATTTCGAAATACATAAAGGCCGACAAAGGCGACGCGGAAAATCCGCCTCGCGCCGCGGTGTTGTATCGGACAAACTTTCAATCAAGATTGTTTGAAGAGGCGCTACGCCGCTACGGACTGAAGTACAACGTGGTGGGCGGCTTCTCGTTTTACGAGCGCGCGGAGATCAAGGATATGATCAGCTATCTCAAGCTGGTCAACAATATTGACGATTCCATCGCGCTGTTACGCGTCGTCAATACGCCTGTTCGCGGCATTGGCAAGGCGACCATGGACACCATCGAGCGGATCGCGCTGGAGACAGGGATGACGCTCTGGGCGGCCATTGGACACGCAATAAAAGAAAAATTGCTTCCCGCCCGCGCCTGCGCTGCGCTCAAGAACTTCAAAGAGATCATCGATGAAGCCCGCGCGATGCTGTTTGGAAATTTCACGGAGCAACTTGAGACGAGTATCGCGAGCGAAGAAGACACATCGTTTGCACCGCCGAGCTTGGCGTCGCAGGTCGATGAGGTTGAGGATACGGCTTTCGGATTCGGCAAACTCGCGTTCGACGATCACGAGCCAGAAGTGATCAGGGCGGAAGCGTCTGGTCCGTTGCCAGAAACAGAGGAGGCCGTCGCCGGCTTCCGCGCTCCGGCGAGCGCGGCCACTCTGCCAGAAGCACTGAAATTCCTGATCGACCGTACCGGATACATCAAAGCGCTGGAAGAAGAGGCCACTCCGGAAGCATTCGCGCGCATTGAAAACTTGCAGGAACTGGTGAACGCGGCGCGAGATTCGCGCGACCGCGGCGAGACGCTGGAAGAATTCCTCGATCACGCTGCGCTGGTCAGCGATGTCGATCAATACGATCAGGCCGCAAACATCACGCTGATGACACTCCACGCGGCCAAGGGGCTGGAATTCCCACTGGTCTGCCTGGTGGGATTGGAGGAAGGACTCTTCCCGCATTCGCGCACGCTGATGGATCCCGACGGTCTCGAAGAAGAGCGCCGGCTTTGCTACGTCGGCATGACGCGTGCGATGGACGCGCTGAT
>JAOAPL010000066.1 GCA_025462925.1 Acidobacteriaceae bacterium | reverse complement strand
CCGGCCGTCTGATGCCGGGACGCCGCTGGTCCGACGGCCTGCACCAGGCAGTTGAAGCCAAAGAAAACGTCAAGATCGAGCGCGAGAACCAGACGCTCGCGACGATCACTTTCCAGAATTATTTCCGGATGTACAAGAAGCTGGCGGGCATGACCGGTACGGCGGAAACCGAAGCCTCGGAGTTCGCGAAGATTTATAACCTCGACGTGGTTGTAATCCCCACTAACAAGCAGCTACTCCGCGTCGAAAACCCTGACCTGGTTTATCGCACCGAGAAGGAAAAATATTTCGCCTCCGCCGATGAAATCCAAAAGTTGAACGAAACCGGACAGCCGGTCCTGGTCGGCACAACTTCAATTGAAAAGTCCGAGCGGCTCTCTGATCTTCTGAAGAAAAAGGGCCTTAAGCACGTGGTGCTGAATGCCAAGTATCACGAGAAGGAAGCCGAAATCGTGGCGCAGGCGGGGCGCAAGGCAATGGTCACGATTGCCACCAATATGGCCGGCCGCGGAACCGACATTCTGCTCGGCGGCAATCCTGAGTTCATGGCCAAGCAGGAGTGCGTGAAGAAGGGCATTGCCCAGCCTCTGCGTGCCGCCCAGGGCAAGATTCAAACCAACGTAGATGATGCGGAGAGCACTGTCTGGTATTACGCGGGCAGCGAGTATGTGGTCCCTACCGATCAATGGAACGAAGCCTTTGCCCGGTACAAAGTCCAGACCGACAAAGAACACGACGAGGTCACCGCCGCCGGAGGCTTGTTCATATTAGGCACTGAACGCCACGAAGCCCGCCGCATTGACAATCAGCTTCGCGGACGCGCCGGCCGTCAGGGCGATCCCGGTGCTTCGCGTTTCTATCTGTCGCTCGAAGACGACCTGATGCGCATCTTCGCCAAAGAGTGGGTCTCAAACTTGCTTCAGCGGCTAGGTATGGAAGAAGGCGTTCCCATCGAATCGCGCCTCATCAGCCGGCGAATTGAGAAAGCGCAGCAGGCGGTTGAAGGACAACACTTTGAAGCCCGCAAACACTTGCTCGAATACGACGACGTCATGAACAAGCAGCGCGAGGCGGTGTACGGGCTACGCCGCGGGTTACTCGAAGGTGTGGACCAAAAAGATTTAATCCTCGAAGACTACGTTGCCGGAATTCTGAGCGAACTGCTCGATCAATACGCCGCAGTCAAAACGCATCCTGCCGACTGGGACATCAAAGGCCTGAAAGATGCGATCTTCACGCGCTTCGGTGTGGACATTCTCGCCGAAGGGATTAAGCCCGAAACGCTGAACCGGCAGGAACTCGGCGACGCCATCTTCGAAAAGCTGAAAGCCCGTTACGACGCGAAAGAGAAGCTCATCGGTCCGGACGCGATGCGCTACCACGAGCGCATGATCATGTTGAGCGTCCTTGACCAGCAGTGGAAAGACCATCTGCTCAACATGGACCACCTCAAAGAGGGAATTGGTCTGCGTGGATATGGCCAGAAAGATCCGCTGGTCGAGTACAAGCGCGAATCCTTCGACATGTTCGAAGCCATGCTGCAGCGCTTCCAGGAAGACACCACGCGCTATCTCTACCTGATGCAAATCATCGGCCGCAGCGATCCCGGCGCAATTGGTGCAGGAGGCGGGCCGCAGGACCAAGATCAAGGTGGTCAGGCAGGTGTTCCCGTGCTCCGCTCGGGCGGCGGCACCGATGGCAACGGGAAACGTCCTCCACAGGCGGTCGCAACCTCGATGGATGATCTTGAAGAAGCCTTCCAGCGCAGAAAACGCCGTGAGCTCGAACAAGCTCGCATGGCCGGAGCCGGAGACCGTCAGCCGGTGCAACAGGTAGTCCGCAGCAGCGCCAAAGTCGGGCGTAATGATCCCTGCCCCTGCGGCTCCGGGAAGAAATACAAGAAATGCTGCGGTGCAAACGCTTAGCCGCGATCACTTCACTGCAGGTGACATGAACGCCTTCACCACCACATTGTTCGGTTGTACTCCCGCCGGAATCATGGTCAGCAGGGAATACTCGCTGGGCTCCAGTTTTCGTGACTTGCGCTTCTGAATCACCGTCACATCGCCCGATTGCGAATCCAGAACCAGCAAATAATTCTGGCTTGACGAAAGCGCCAATGCATCTGGCTGGCTTCCCACTGGAAGGGACGCGACAATTTTGCCGATATCAATGTCATATACCGCAATGGTGTTTGATCCAAAATTGCTCACATACAGGCGCGAATTGTCATTCGAAACCACGCCGCGCGAAGGATGCGTTCCTATCAGATAGCTGCCGCTGACTTCGTCGGTAGAGGTCTCAATCATGGAAATGCTGTCTGAATCAAAATTGCAGACGATCAGCTCCCCTCCGTCGGGTTTGAGCACCAGGTTCACCGGAGTTTTTCCCACGTCGAGCAGCGCAATCAGCTTTTCGTTCTTTAGATCTATCGACGCGACCTGCGCCGATCCTGAGCACGCAACGAACGCCTTGCTGCTGTCCGGCAGGATGGCAATGTCCTCGGGTTGATGGCAGATGGGAATGGTGCCATGAACTGTCAAGCTGCGGGCATCGATGATCG
>JAOAPL010000064.1 GCA_025462925.1 Acidobacteriaceae bacterium | reverse complement strand
ACCGACCAGATCGGCGAAGTGAAAGCCGATTCGAACTTCCCCCGGACTTCTCTCGCTATGCCCGAGTAATTGCTAAACTGAGGTTTGTCATGCGCTACATGATGCTGATCTACAGCCTAGAAAACGAGTCCGCCACTCCGGATGAACTCACAGCGGTTGCCGCGGCGCATTCGGCAGTGATGGACGAAACCAACCGCAGCGGTATCTTCCGCGCCGCTGATCCCCTTGAGCCAACCTCCACCGCCACAACCGTGCGCGTGCAGGACGGCAAGGTCCTCGTGACTGACGGCCCCTTCGCCGAAACTAAGGAGCAGCTCGCCGGATATTACATCCTCGATTGTCAGGACCTCGACGAAGCTCTCGAATGGGCAGCGAAGATTCCCACCGCCTGCCGCGGCGGCTCGGGATACGTTGAAGTGCGGCCGATCAGGGAGATCGGCAAGCCCAATGCAGTGCATGGATGACCTGCGCGCCACCGCGGAAGCAGTCTTCCGCCAGGAGTCTGGTCGGATCATCGCCGGCCTGATCCGCGTCTCGCATTCCTTCGACCTCGCCGAAGAAGCCATGCAAGATGCTTTCGCCGCCGCGCTCGCAAGCTGGCGCGTTAAGGGCATACCGGAAAACCCCGCCGCATGGATCACAGCTGCTGCACATCGCAAGCTGATCGACTACGCGCGTCGCGCACGGACCCGACGCGACAACGAAGACCAACTTCTTTATGAGACCGAGACTGTCCCTCACACTCAAGGCGGAAGCGAAGTCGAGATGAGCTTTCCTTGCGAAGACGACCGACTCCGTCTTATCTTCACCTGCTGCCATCCGGCGCTCAACACGGAAGCACAGGTCGGGCTCACTCTGCGTACCCTGGGCGGACTCACCACGCCCGAGATCGCCCGCGCCTTCCTCATTCCCGAGCCGACTCTCGCTCAGCGCCTCGTACGCGCTAGGCGCAAAATCCAACAGGCGCGGATTCCATATGAAGTACCACCTCCCGAACGTTTGCCCGAGCGCCTTTCCGCGGTACAAGCCGTCTTGTACCTCATCTTCAACGAAGGATCTGCCGCGAGCTCCGGCGACAGTCTGATTCGCCGCGAACTCTGCGCCGAAGCCATCCGCCTCGCCCGCACGCTCGCGGACCTCATGCCCAATAATGCCGAAAATCTAGGGCTCCTGTCCCTGATGCTGCTGCACGACTCGCGCCGCGACGCCCGCTCAGACAGCGAAGGCCAGCTGGTGCCCCTCGAAGAACAAGACCGTTCTCGTTGGCACCATGATCAGATCGCCGAAGGCTGCAAGCTGGTTGAACGCGCGCTGCTTCGGCGCAGCATCAGCCCCTACCAGTTACAGGCAGCTATCGCCGCCGTTCATGCCGAAGCCACAATTGCCAGCAAAACCGATTGGAAACAGATCGCCGCTCTCTACGGCATTCTTAGGACCATTCAGCCGTCGGCGGTCGTCGATCTCAACCATGCCGTCGCCATCGCAATGAGTGAAGGCATCGATTTAGGCCTCGCGCTCATCGACAAACTTGGCGCATCTGGCGAACTCGACTCCTACCACCTCTACCATGCTGCCCGCGCCGATCTCCTCCGACGTCTCTCGCGCCGCGAAGAAGCTCTTAAGGCGTACAACCGCGCGCGCTCGCTTACCGCAAACGATATCGAGCGCCGCTACTTGCGTCGTAGGATCGCCGAACTTGACGGACGCATCGCCCTACCTCGCTAGATTGTTCTCGGCTTTTTTGCGCAACTTCCTTTCACTAAATTTCGTATGTCTGATAGAGGACGAACGACGTGAAACGAAAACTGCGGCTGCTTGGATTGTGCAGCTTAACGCTCTATCTCCTCGCATCCATAGTGAGCGGGATCGTGTTGGCGGAATCAAGCTTGCGTCTGCCAAGGCACGCACTTGCCCCCAATTACATAAAGCAGGCGCAGGATCGCGCCTTGTTGCTCCGGTCTTCTTTGCAGGAAGTAAGCATTCGAGAAAATGATGGAGTCGTACTGCGCGCCTGGTACGTTCAACCCGAATCGTCCAACGCAGACGTGGCAATTCTTTTGCATGGCGTGACTGACAACCGGTTGGGAGTCGCCGGTTATGCCGAGTGCCTGTTGAAACATGGCTACAGCGTGTTGATGCCGGACATGCGTGACCACGGCGAGAGCGGAGGAGAAATAGCAAGCTATGGCGTGCGTGAGTCGCACGACATTCACGATTGGGTAAATTGGTTGTACCAGACGCACCCACCGCATTGCGTTTATGGACTGGGCGAATCGATGGGTGCGGCGATTCTGCTGCAATCTCTGGAATATGAGAACCGGTTTTGCGCTGTTGCGGCTGAATCCTCTTTCTCGGATTTTCGCGAGGGCGCATACGACCGCGTCAGCGGGGATCTACGAGTCCGTCCCTGGGTTGCTGAGACGGTCTTCCGCCCGTCCATCGAGTTCGGGATCATCTATGCCCGACTTCGGTATGGACTGGATTTGGCTACAGCGTCGCCCCAGCGTGCAGTCCAAGGCTCGTCAATTCCGGTGCTGCTGATTCATGGCGCGGACGATGTCAACATCTGGCCGCGAAACTCCGAGGCAATTCACCATGCCAATCCAAAAACCGAACTCTGGCTTGTCCCGAACGCTGCACATTGCGGTGCCTGGCAAGCCAGCCCAAGCGAATTTGAATCAAGGCTCCTGAGTTGGTTTGGGAACAAGCGAGCTTGAGTGGCAACCTCAGATCTTGTAGTCAATGCAGCCCGGGTCTAGCCCGCGGAGCGGGCGCAAGTGATTAGCCCACCGCGTAAGCGGTGGGAAGTGGAACCAACTCATTGAGCGCCAGCGGCGCGAAAGAATCTGAAACAAAAAACGCCTCCCAATCGGGAGGCGTTTCCTTCACACGCAAAATTACTTCGCTGCCAACTCCGTGTACCCTTCGGCCTTCAGGGTCGACGGCTTCGAAAATATCTCGGCAAAATTGCGCGCCTTGCGGTTCTTCCATGGTCCCTTGTGATAGGCGTACCCGGCGATCAACGGGAACGTTACCGTCGCTTCGCCGAAGACCATCTGCTCTTTTGCCAAATCCACTTTGCCCCATGAGTTTGCTTCTTTCAACGTTGAGCCGGAGAGAGCGCCATCGCGTTCGTCGGCCACCGTGAGCTGCACTGCGTACTTGTGCATGTCAGCCTCATAGCCCAGGAACTCCGCCGACACCACAATGTCTTGCACAAAGTTCTTAGGCACCCCGCCGCCGAGCATGATCAGCCCGGTAACTCCAGATTCAATCTTGATCTGCGTGAGTTCGCGGAAGTCAGCGACGGAATCAATCGCGACGTACGGCTTCCCTGCCTGCCGTCGTGAGACTTGGTGGAACACCAGTCCGAATCCGGCTGAGCAGTCCGAGAATGCCGGAACGACAATCGGAATCCCGCGCCGATACGCTTCCAGCACAATGCTGTCCGCCTTAGGGAATTTCTTGTCGAGATGTTTCCCCATTTCCATGATGAACTCGCGGCTGGAGTATGCGCGCGGTTCAAGCGCCTCCGAGATCTCGCGGATGGTGTCGTCACAGATGCGGAGTTCGTCCTCATTGATGTACGTGTCGTAAATGCGATCGATGTGGCGCTCGCGCAGGTCGTTGTCGGAAGCGAACGGCGACCCTTGGTAGTGCCGATAGCCGAGTGCCTCAAAGAAATCCTGGTCAACGATATTCGCGCCAGTGGACACGATGGCGTCCACCATGTTGCAGCGCATCATGTCCAGGATAATGCCCTTCTGCCCGGCGGATATCAGACTGCCGGCAAGCGTAAGGATGATGCCGCAATCTTTGTCCGCAACCATCTCATCGACGATCTTGGCCGCACGGGCGAGGTTGCGCGCCTGAAACGCAGTCTTCTCCATCATGTCAATCATAGGAACGACATTGACGGTCTTAATATCGTAGTGGTCTACGGTGGTGTGTAGCAGGTCGGTCTTTTTCATTGGAGTTCTCCACAAGTTTAAGTCCGGGAGCCTATAAACGAAAAAGGCCCCGGCATCGGGGTCTACGGTAGGCGTTTCGCCTTCCGCCATCGAACCCCGCCGTGGCTGATGTCTATGATACCGCAACTCTCGTTTATAAAAACGCCGGGTGCCCACCGTAGCCTCACTCGCTTTCTCTGCAGTATTTCAGCAGGCCGAGTGCCCATGGTGAGCCTGCCCTGAGCGAGGTCGAATGGGCGAAGCTAACGTGGGGATTTCAGTGGTCGACCGAGAACCTTTGCCTCCTCTGTGTCTCTGTGGTGAACAATTAAAATAACTCATGCCTTCCGTACGAATAGATAAATGGCTTTGGGCCGCACGATTCTTCAAGACACGCTCGCTCGCAGCGCGCGCCTGTGATCTCGGCAGGATTCAATCCAACGGACAGCCCGCCAAGCCTGCGCGCGAGGTCCGCATCAAAGACATGCTGCGGGTGACTAACGACGCCGGCGACTTTGAATTGGAAGTCCTGCTACTCAGCGAGGTGCGCGGCCCGGCTTCTGTCGCACAAACGCTCTACCGCGAAACCGACGCCAGCCGCGACCTGCGCCTGAAAGTGGCAGCGGAGCGCAAGGCTTTCAATCAGTTCGAAGCACTTCCCACCGGCCGACCATCGAAGCGTGACCGCCGAAAAATAATCCAATTCCGCGGGAGAGACTGACTTTCCAGCGCGAGAATAGTGACCGAGAAATCTTCGGCTGGCTCGCGGCTTCAGCCCTGCGTCGCGCTAGAACGTTGGGGCGTTAGCCCTGCACCCTGCCTTCAGTTCACCGGCCCCAGATACCGGTCCAGCCAGTTCAGTGTCTCCTTAATGAGTTCGTTCCGTGGGACGCTGTGACCCGTCTCGTAGAGCAGGTGTTTCTTCTCGTCTTTCCTCGAACCGAGTAAGCGGTAGAACGGTTCCTGCGTCGATTCAACAGGAAAAAAGAAATCATAGTGCCCATTCAACATCAAGGT
Source organism: Acidobacteriaceae bacterium (assembly GCA_025462925.1). Lineage (GTDB taxonomy): Bacteria > Acidobacteriota > Terriglobia > Terriglobales > Acidobacteriaceae > JAICLA01. The sequence goes on along the minus strand of JAOAPL010000064.1, from coordinate 10,185 downwards.
CGGCTGCTTCACGCGTGGAAGGAAGTTGATGGTATCCACTTCGGGCAGCGAGCGATGGAAATCAACTCCACCCAGCGCGAGAACGGCAACCTTAATGCGCGGATCCACCGCTGGCACGATCGCCCCCATGACAGCGCCCCAGCTAGTGCCGTAGTAAGCGAGCTTTTCATGGTTCAAATCGGCACGTGTCTCAGCGTAATCGATGGCCCGCGAGGCGTCTTTCGTCCACATGATGACGTGGTCGCGATACGTGCTGGTCATGTTCCCGACATCCGATTCCATGCCATCGCCCCGTTCAAACGTGCTTTTATACACGGGATACAGAACGGCGCGCCCGCTTCTGAGAACAGCATCCAGCGAAGCAATCGGGAACAGCGTGAACTTGCGCAGCGTGAGAGCATTCGATCCCGGATAAAAGAGGACAGTCTGGTATGGCGGCTTGGCTTTCTTTGGGAGAAACAAGTAAGCAATGGCCCGCTCGTTGCCATATGCCGCCGAGTAACTGATCTTTTCTACTTTCCAATCCTCTTCGTTGCCGCTCACCTCTTCGACCGATGCATTCAAGGGCGCCTTATCGTAGGAATAAAGTCCGCGATATGCTTCGAATATCTGGTCTGAGACCGGCTTCTCTTTGCTTAGATCGCGTCTTGGCGAAGGCATGGGAGCACTGGCGATTTTCGAGATCGAGTCAGGCTCAATGTATTTCACACAGCGGAAACCGATATTCGAGGCCCGCAGAAATGGCGACTGCGCGTCAGGATCGATGAACATATAGTTGGGCTCGTCCCAAGCCCCGCCAAGAACGTAGCGCTTGCCCGATTCCGCTTCCGTCCAAATCCACTCTTTAACGTTGCCTGCCATATCGTAGTTGCCCCACGGGCTCATGCCCTGCTTGCTGCCAGTGGGTAAAATGCCAGAGGTGCCGAAGTTACTTGCTGGCACGATCAACGCTGCGGAAAACGGCCCAGCAGCCCGATTCCAGTGATAGATCGTTGGCAAGCTCTTGCCGGCAAATTCCGCATACGCCGCTGCTTCGTACCAACTGATCCCGGTCACAGGGTAATCATCTTGTCCATTCGGATATTCGCCCTGTATCCAGTCCTTCGGTCCTGGCCGTCCGGCGGCATCGCGGAAGAGTGCCATTGCCTCGTCCCGCGAGAGATGTTTTCCTTCCCTCTGGAAATCGAATTTCCAATACTCATGTTTTTGATACCCGCCGTGATCAACAAAAGCTTTGAACTGGCGGTTGGTGACCTCGTACTGGTCGATCCAATAATCCTTCAACGCCAGCTCCGGCATGCCTTCGAAGCCGGGAATGAAAAGAGTCTTGGGATACTTTTCTGGCGAAACCTTCACCATCCCGGGTGGAATCTTCTCCACTTCGTCGAGCGTGACCGCTCCCACTGCAGGCTCGCCTATAGGGGTAGGGGCGGGCCGTTGAAGCAGCGCCGGTGTCGTCCGCAAAACGGTACCGAGCCCCTGTTTCTCAAACTTCCAGACAAAGATTCCACGCGGCTGCCGGACATCTTTGAACGGAGTCTTTCCGACGTATTCCCAAGTCGAACCAGTGTCACTGTATTCTCGGCGATAGACGCTAACGCCCGGCGGTGTTGTCTCCACCGAAAGCTGGTAGGAAATCAGGGGCCACAGCTTCGCCAAAGCAGGGTTGCCAGGAATCGATTTCTCGGCCTTCGTGGCGAGGGCGAACGCCGCCCCAAACTTGCCCTGATCGTAAAGTTGCGAAACCTCTGGCACAGCTATTTCTCGCGCCCAGTGAACATCGCGGTTGTGTTTGACTAGCCAGATCACTCCAGAAACTAGGATGATGACCAGCAAGAGAAGTGGAACCAGCACCCGGGGACGCTTCGCCTCTCTGACAATCCTCGCCGGGCTTAGCACTGCTCCTGAATCTGGGAACAGCAGATCGCGACAATTTCTAATATCGTGCGCCAATTCGGCGCCTGAGGCGTAGCGCGCTGCGGGATCCTTTTTTAAGCAACGGCTCACGATGTGGCGCACTTCGGGCGGGACATCCCGCTTGAGCTCATTCAATGGCTTTGGATCATCGCGCATGACCGCTGCCAAAAGCGCCGCGCTGGACTTGCCCTCAAATGCCTTGCTGCCGCTCAACATCTCATAGAACACCGAACCGAAGGAGAACACATCGCTGCGAGCGTCAATGATCTTTCCTTCCGCCTGCTCGGGCGACATGTAAGCGAGCGTGCCCACGATCATTCCGGGCGTCGTTGAACTCGGCACGATCGTGGCTGCCTCGTCCCCCGTTGGGGCCGCGAGTTTGGCCAAACCGAAGTCCAGTACCTTCACCGCGCCACTCTCATCAATCATGATGTTCGCCGGCTTCAGATCGCGGTGCACAATGCCTGCCGCATGCGCGCAAGATAGGGCCTCGGCAATCTGTACTGCGTACTTCATGGCTACATTCGCTGGAAGACCACCTTCAGGGATGGCTCGGTCGAGGGTTCGACCGGCTACGTACTCCATCACCATGAAATCAACGCCGTCTTTAGAACCGACATCGTGGACAACACAAATGTTGGCATGTTGCAGCGCGGAGATTGATTTCGCTTCTTGTTCGAACCGCGCATGCATATCCGGGTTCGACGAAAGATGAGCAGGCAGGACTTTAATCGCTACTGTTCGCAGTAGTCTTGTATCTCGCGCGCTATACACTTCGCCCATTCCGCCAGCGCCGAGAAGCGATTGGATCTCATACGGTCCGAGTTTGGTGCCAGGTGTGATCGACATAGGCCGGGAGCATTCTATTCCGGCGTCTCGATTTCAGGGGAGATTTCTTTGCGGCTGCTGCCCCACCGAAGCCTGCCCTGAGCGACCGGAGGGAGTCGAATGGGTGCTTTTCACACGTGGGCTAACCGCGGAGTGACGGCCTGAAGTCATCGACCACTCCCCTTTCCGGGTAGCCGACTTATTGGATTTGCGAGCCATCCGACCGCATTCACATGACAATCGAAATAGACGAAGCGTTATTTATAAGGAGGAGATGTGGACCGGGCTCAGATTATTTTTATGAATATCGTCCTGTTAGTGTGTCTTGCATGCGGAACGGCATGGGCGCAGCAGCCGCAAGCCTCGCGTACGGTCACTGACTATCGTATTGCTTATGGTGTATGGAACCCTTCACGCGCTATACAAACGCAACAGCAAGACAATGGTCGGACGGTCGACACGCAAATCGTCGAAGCGCCGTCCGATGGTGGTCGACAAGTGATCAGCGACACCGAGCAGGAAACCATTCAGGTCGATGCAAACACCGTGCGCGTCGTGCAACGCTTGTACGCCCCTTCGAATGGCAACCGCAAACCGTACCAGGTGACCGAGGAAGAGCGACACACCGGCCCGGGGAGCCGGGAGAGTGTGGTTCGTTCCATTTCCACTGTGGATGCGGACGGTCACTCGCAAGTTCTGGAACGGGACATCGAAGAAACGGATTCGACAACTCCCGACGTCAGGGAGACCAACACAACCGTGCTGCGTCTAGTTGCCGGAAGCTTGGTGCCTGTCCAGAAATTTGAGCAGACCGAACGCAGCAACGGCGACTCGGCGGAAGTGCAGCAAAAAATGTTGGCGCTCGACGGTAGCGATCATTTCCAAGTCGTCCAGGTGCAGCGAAGCGTGGTGACACAAGCCAACGACGGTCAAACTACGGATAGGGCATTTTATGGCAACGATGGTCGAGCGCAACTGACCCTCATCGACCAGACTACCGGCACTGAATGGAAAAGCGGCGATACGCAACGTGAGAAGTCACAGACGTTTTCAGTTAATGTTCCCGGACGTACTCCCGATGATCACTTGCATCTCGTGCAACAACAAAGCGTGCAGACCGTTGCCGCGCCCGACGGCAGCACTCTCACAGAAACGCAGGTGCGCGATGTCAATCCCGGAGCACCGGAAGATGGGTTGCGCCTGACCACCTTGGAAACTGAAATCTCACGCCCCATCGGTAAATTCCAAACGGAAAATCATAGGGAGGTGCGATCTTTGGACATCAACCGGGATCTCCCGATCACTTGGGAAGAGGACAGCCGCGTAACGACAAAGCCTCAGTAGCCGGGTGCCCACCGCAGCCTGCCCTGAGCGAAGTCGAATGGGTGCAGCTAACGTTGGGATTTCAGTAATCTGCTTTCTAAACTGGCGCATCGTCGGAGAATAATTTGCGACTTGGATCGCAGCCGCACACTCCAAATGTCCCGGAGATATAACAATGCCAAAGATCGTTCGTTTTCATGAGGTGGGCGGACCGGAAGTTTTGAAGATCGAAGAGCAGCCCTCAAAGCAACCAGGAAAGGGCGAGGTGCGATTGCAGGTTGGGGCTGCCGGCTTGAACCGGGCGGAATCGATGTTCATGCGTGGTCAGTACATCTACCCGCCTAAGCTGCCTGGCACCCTCGGCTATGAGGCGGCGGGAGTGGTGGATGCGGTTGGCCCGGATGTGGACAAGAGTTGGCTAGGCAAAACCGTCGCAACAATTCCTGCGTTCTCTATGAACGACTACAGCATGTTGGGTGAAGAAGTAATTGCTCCTGCTTCAGCTCTGGGTGAATATCCCGCGAACCTATCAGCGGCGGAAGGCGCAGCCATCTGGATGCAGTATATGACGGCGTATGGAGCGTTGATTGCCATTGCACATTTGGCAAAGGGCGATTTTGTCATGATCCCGGCTGCATCGAGCAGCGTGGGTATTGCCGCTCTGGAGATTGCGAAATCTGAGGGCGCCATTTCAATCGCCACAACGCGCAAGAGCAACAAGAAAGCTGAGTTGCTTTCCCTTGGCGCCAATCATGTCATCGCCACTGAAGAGGAAGATTTCGTCGCCCGAGTAAATGAGATTACCGGTGGCAAGGGTGCTCGGGTGATCTTTGATCCGGTCTCTGGCCCATTCCTGGAAAAGCTGGCTCAGGCGGCTGCACCCGGCGGAATCATCTTTCAGTATGGCGCGCTTTCGATGCAGCCCACACCCTTCCCACTGTTTACGGCCCTTCCAAAAGGGCTGAATATTCGCGGCTATACCTTGTTCGAGATCACAACCAATCCGGAGAAACTGCCAGCAGCGAAGAAATATATCTATGACCGGCTCGCGGATGGACGATTCCGTCCAAAGATAGCGAAGACATTCCCTTTCGCGCAGACGGTAGACGCCTACAAATATCTCGAGTCAAATACACAGGTTGGAAAAATTGTGATCACTACTCGGTGATTGTTTTTAATCGAAGTAGTACCCATCGGCGATTAAAGGAACAATTAAATGACAACGTCCACTACAACGCCCGCCGTGCAGACTGACAAACTCTTTCAGCCCTTTCGATTGGGACGATACGAACTTCCCCACAGGATGGTGATGGCGCCGTTGACCCGCTCGCGCGCGCGCCAGCCCGGCAATGTTCCTTCGCCGCTCAACGCCTGCTATTACGTCCAACGCGCTTCTGCTGGACTCATAATCAGCGAGGCAACTCAGGTATCGCTACAGGGACAAGGCTACGCCTGGACGCCGGGCATTCACAGTTTGGAACAGATCGAGGGCTGGCGGTTGGTAACAGACGCGGTCCACAAAGCCGGAGGTTTGATATTTCTGCAGCTCTGGCACGTTGGACGCATCTCTCATCCGTCCTTACAGCCCGACAACATGCTTCCGGTTGCCCCCTCAGCCATTAAGCCTGCCGGTAATGCATTCATTGAGAACGAGCGCGGCGAGGGTGAACTGGTTCCCTTCGTGACTCCGCGGTCGTTGCAGATCGAGGAGATTCCATACGTCGTTCGGCAATATGTGTGCGGTAGCAAGAATGCGCTGGAAGCGGGATTCGATGGCGTGGAGATTCACTCGGCTAATGGCTATCTGCTCGACCAGTTCATTAACTCCAGCACTAACCACCGCACTGACAGCTATGGCGGATCCGTAGAGAACCGGGCACGTCTGCTGATGGAAGTGACAGCAGCGGTTAGTGAAGTCTGGGGTCCGGACCGCGTTGGCGTGCGACTTTCCCCTCTTGGCAAGTTTAATGACATGGGTGACGATAACCCTGAAGAGACCTTCGGTTATATCGCCGAAAAGCTTAATGCTTACGGGCTTGCTTACCTTCACATCGTCAACCCCACCCTCGTCGCCCTTGAAAAGGGGACAGAACCCGAACCGAGTGGGCGGCGAATGCTCGATCTTATTCGCCAAAAATATACCAACACTCTCATGATCGCGGGCGGGTTCAACCACGAAACTGCAGAACAATGGCTCCGGCAAGGCAAAGCCGATTTGATCGCATTCGGGCGCAAGTTCATAGCGAACCCGGATTTGCCCGAGCGCTTTCGCAAAGGCGCGGCGCTCAATCCTGACGATCCGTCCACGTATTATGGCGGCGGACCCAAAGGGTATACCGACTACCCGAACCTAGCTCAGGAAAGTGGCGAGGAACCGAAACCTTCCGTGGACGACAGATGGCGATAACGTTCGGGGTTTCCAGTACTGATCAGGATTCAATCCAGAGGACTGCCACCAAAGCTATGTAGGCATCCAACGCGAAAGTTTACAGCGCAAAATGAGCGGAGAGAAGCAATGCCAAAAATGAAAGTCGTACAGGTACCGAAGGCAGGAGCCGACTTCGAGATTGTCGAGCGGGAAATCCCGCAGCCGGGGCCGGGCCAAGTGAGGATTCGCGTGCAGGCATGCGGAGTCTGTCACAGCGATATGTTGACTAAGGAAGGTCTCTGGCCAGGCATTGTGTATCCGCGAGTGCCGGGACACGAAGTGGCCGGCGTCATTGACGAAATCGGCTCAGGCGTAACGCAGTGGACCAAAGGCCAGAGAGTGGGAGTTGGCTGGCATGGCGGACAGGACGGGACCTGCTTGGCTTGTCGACGTGGTGATTTTGCGAACTGCGCCAACCTCAAGGTCTGCGGAATCAGTTACGACGGCGGCTATCAGGAATACATGCTGGCGCCGGTGGAGGCGCTGGCGCGGATGCCGGAGTCGCTCGATGCCGCCGAAGCCGGACCGCTGATGTGTGCAGGGATCACCACCTTCAACGCGCTGCGACACAGCGGCGCAATGCCGAGTGACCTCGTCGCAGTTCAGGGGATCGGCGGCCTCGGACACCTGGGAATTCAGTTCGCACAAAAGTTCGGCTACATGGTCGTGGCCATTGGACGCGGGCCAGAGAACAGCAGCCTTGCAAAGAAACTGGGAGCGAACGTGTACATCGATAGCGCCGCAACAAACGCAGCCGAGGAACTGCAGAAACTCGGCGGCGCTCGCGTCATCCTAGCCACAGCGCCCAGCTCGAAAGCAATGTCCTCACTGATCGACGGCCTCGGCGCCAACGGCACTATCGTCGTTGTCGGCGCCGCGCCCGAGCCTATCGAAGCCTCCCCTCTCCAACTGATCCAGGGCAGGAAGAACATCCAGGGCTGGTCGTCAGGAATCCCCACCGACTCCGAAGACACGCTCCGCTTCGCCGAATTGACCGGCGTGCGCCCGATGATTGAAAAGTATCCGCTCGCGAAAGCGGCTGAAGCCTACGCCCGCATGATGAGCGGCCAAGCCCAATTCCGTGTCGTCCTCACGATGTGAGCCAGGTCTGCCACGGGTGCCCCACCTGTGTGCTTTTCACAGGTGGGCTTGTCGTTAGGGACCCACTAACGACCAATTACTTGCTTCCCTCCGTGCTCTCCCGTGCCTCCGTGGTGAAATCCCTTTGACATCTTCTCTGAGTGAAGCGAAGGGCAGCGCAGTCGAGTTCACTCACCGAACTTGTCGCCAAACATGGGAAGCCCGCTCTTTGACGATTCACGCGAAGCCTCGTCTTGGATCACATCCCAGTGCTCAATCAGAATGCCGTTCTCGATGCGGAGAATGTCTGCCGCAATCCAGTTCACAGGCTGGCCGATGCCCGAAAATCGTCCGTGCACGATCACAAAGTCTTTGTCGGCCACAATCGTTCCGGGTTCGTACTTCAGCGTTGGCGGGACGCTTTTGATGAGGTTGAACAGGCCCTCGCGACCAGGCGCGATATGAGCGCTGTGCTGAATGTAATCAGGGGACCAGTAGCGTTCGGCCGCTGCGTAGTCCCGTTTGTTAAAGAGAGTGTCAAAAGCCTCAAGCACCAGTGCCTTATTTTTTTCCTGTTTAGTCGAGTTCATTGAATTTTTCCTCCTAATAATGATCCAGCCCTTCGATGGTTCTTCACGTTGGAAGTTGCTCTGCTATCTCATCTACCCGGTCGGGATAGAACGCAACATGCCCTCTGATCTGCTCAACAGCAGGAAACGGATCCTCATACGACCACACTGCATTCACGGACTTCTTTTCTACAGCGTGAACGCTGTAGTAACTGCAATCGCCTTTGTAAGGACAGTACGTAGCGTGATCTGTCCGTTCCAACTGAGAACAATCAACGTCCTCACCTGGAATGTATTGAACCGGCGGATAGGCGGCTTCGCGGAGCGTCAGGGCATTGCGGGTATCGGCAACCACCCGGCCTGCGACGGATACCACAACGCGAGCGGGATTGCGTTGGATCGAGATCGGATGATCTGGACTTGGAATCCTTATCTGCTTTTCTTTCATGCTTTGATTTCTCCTTTCTGCCCGTGCTCAGCCCTTTAGGAACTGCGTGACATGCTCAACAAACAGTTCTGGGTGATTTGTTTCGGAGCGACCGACGGTTGCTCGATTAGACCTGCGCTCTGCCGCCGTCAACAAATAGTTCGATCCCCGTGACGAAACTGGAGTCATCCGACGCCAGAAACAACGCCACCTTAGCAACTTCCTCGGGTTCCCCCATGCGTCCCATCGGGACGGTGGACACAATCCGCGCGATCACGTCTGCTGATTGCCGGCTCGCCAGCGGCGTATTGATCGGACCCGGACTAACAACGTTTGAGCGAATACGACGGTCCTTCAGATCTGTAGTCCAGGTTCGCACGAAAGAGCGGATGGCAGCCTTGCTCGCAGCGTAGACGCCGAAGGCGGCAGTACCCTTAACACTCGCGACAGAGCCGTTGAGAATGATCGAGCCGCCATCATTCAGTAGCGGTAAGGCCTTTTGCACCGTGAACAGCGTTCCCCTCACATTGATGTTGAATACTTTGTCGAAATGCTCTTCGGTGACGGCCCCAAAGGGAACAAATTCGCCAATGCCGGCATTGGCAAAAACAATATCGATTCGCCCCTTCACCTTAGAGACGATCTCGTAAAGACGATCAAGGTCGGCCAATTTGGCAATGTCTCCCTGAACTCCAGAAACGTTGGTGCCGATTGCCTTCACGGCCTCATCGAGTTCCTTCTGGCGGCGGCCAGTGATAAAGACGTAGGCACCCTCTTTGACGAAAAGTTTGGCCGTCGCCAACCCAATCCCTTCTGTGCCGCCGGTGATGACTGCGATCTTGCCTTCGAGCTTTTTGGTCATTGTCTTTCTCCCGTTATTGCTGAGCTGTAACTCTCCAGCTCCGATGCTTCACGCTCGATCACTTTGAGTCCGAGCACCGCTTGGCCAAGGTGATAGGACGGATGGTTAGCGCGGCTTAGCAGGATGGCGAAGCGATTGGGCGAAGTGTCTTTGCCGAAATCTTCTTCCGATACGGCACTGTGCCGCGGCCCCAGAATCAGCCCGCGGTCATCCCTCCATCAACCGCCAGGGATGCACCGATGATGTAGGAGGCCTTGTCAGAGCCAATGAACACGATGGCATTTGCAATCTCTTCAGGCAAGCCCATGCGCTTGGTAGGAATGTGTGCCTCGAGGAAATTCGATTTGTTTTCCTGATTTTGCGCAAAGTGGTTGAACATCTTCGTTTCCGTCGGACCCGGACCAACGATGTTGACACGAATGCCTGTGCCCGCGAGTTCAATGGCCGCAGACTTCGTGATACCTTCCACGGCGTGCTTGCTGCCGACATACACTGCTGCGGTCGGGCCGCCGACTTTGCCGTACGAAGACGAGATGTTAACAATGCTGCCTTTGCCTTTCGGAAGCATGGCCCGAATCTCGTACTTCATGCACAGCAACACGCCAAGCACATTCGTGTCGAAGATGGCTTGATAACTCTCCGGGGTTACATCGGCAACCGGACCGGGGTCGCCCACGGTGCCGGCGTTATTGACGGCAATGTCGAGGCGACCGAAGCGGGCGATGATCTTGTCGACGAGACTCTTGACTTC
>JAOAPL010000037.1 GCA_025462925.1 Acidobacteriaceae bacterium | reverse complement strand
CCAGGGCATATTTTGGCGCTTTCATACTTCTTACCTCGTTCTATTGCCTGCTCGCATATATCCCCTTCACCTATCACTGGTTCATTCAAACTCCGCTGGTTTTCTGGTTTCCGATCTTCGTGCGGTTCCACGCCTATTTCTTTCTGTCGGCGGTGGCCGCAGTGGGCGCGACAATGCAGCCATATTTGCGCGATCCAAAAACTAGACGCCTGGCAATTGGCTTCTTGGTCTTCAATTTTTTGGCAGCGATCGCTTTGGTGCTGAATCCATTTCTCTCGCATCTGCCCAACGATTATCGAAGCTTCATCTGGAGCTTGCTAACGCTCTTTCCGTTGGCTTGGCTAACATTGCTAGACTTGATCTCGTCGGAGCATCTGCCGGCACGCGCTGAATCACCGCCGTTCTCACCGTTGCCAGCCGTGTTAGCGGCACTGCTTGTCACGACGATTTACGCAGCCATCGGCGCATTCAAAGCAGGCGCTCTGTTGGGACGCGCTGAATTGTCCGCTATCCCGTGGAGCTTCTTCTCACATCTTGTAGTTCTTGTGAGCGTTTTTGTCGTACTACAAGCTGTATTTCTTCTGGTTCGCAGATTTGCGCCGGAAGATGCACGAACTTTTGCGTTGAATCTCGTGGGATTCATCGCAGGCGCCATCCTGCTGCGAAAGCTGGTTCTGGCGACACTAGGGTTCAACAACTGGTGGGCCGACATCTATGCGATCGCATTCTCCGGAGTGTTCGTCGGTTTCTTGCATACAATGCGGGCTCGTTACGTTTATCGCAGCAGTTCCGATGACGAACGCGCATTGGATGAGAAACCCCTCGCGCGCGTTTTCTATGCGCTATGGCCTGCGGCTCTGATCGCAATCGCTGTGTTCACACCAATGCTGATCGGCACAATGGATTGGAACTTCCTACTGCAAAAGCTCGCCGCAGTGGCGGTGTGGGCGGGCGCTTTCGCGTTTTTTTACAGATTCACCCCGGCGAACCGAAGCGGCAGGCCCGCGATGACTCTTCTTCTTCTTGCTGCGATGTGCTTTGTCGGATACAAGACCCTGACACACGCACAATCAAAGGCAGCCTCCGCGCTCGATCGTTACGCTGGTTACGACATCTCATTCAAAGTTGCCCGCGATATTCTTACCCCTGCGCTCGATGACGAATCCTATCGATCCTTCTACGATTTTCTCCAGCAGAACACTGGCCTTGCTGAATCAGCCAAGGTCGGGCCTGTTGATATCAAGTTGGTCGATCGACTGGAACCGACTAACTCGGAGAAGCCGAACATCTTCATCTTCGTCGTGGACAGCCTTCGCCAGGATTATCTCGGGGCGTACAACAATGCGGTTACGTTTACGCCCGCCATTGACTCATTTGCGCACGAAAGCGTTGTGATGGAGAAGGCTTTTTCTCGATACGGCGGCACAGTCTTGTCCGAACCCGCCATCTGGACCGGCTCGATGCAGTTGCACAAGCAATACATTCAGCCGTTTTATCCCATGAACTCGCTACAAAAACTGTTGGACACAGATGGCTATGAGAGCTGGATCACCATGGATCCGGTGCTCGATATCATTCTGCGGAAATCAGGAGTAGACATCAAGGAGCTCGATAAAAATCCGGCGTACTGGACAGACTACGATCTTAACCGCACGCTGAAGGAGATTGAATCCAAGCTCGATAATCGGGCGCAGACAAACAAGCCGCTTTTCGTTTACTCACAACCGCAAAACCTTCACACTGTGACGCTTTTCCGTTTGAGCAACAAGCGACCGCCCAAAAAGGACTACTCAGGATTTCACCGCGTGTACGCATCTGAGGTGGAACGCATGGACCAAGGATTCGGCGAATTTATCCAGTACCTCAAGGCGCGCAATCTCTACGACAAAAGCATCATCGTGCTCACTTCAGACCACGGTGATTCGCTTGGCGAATTCGGCCGCTGGGGGCACGGAAGCACGATGTTCCCCGAAATTCTCCGCGTTCCTCTGATCATCCACCTGCCCAGCAAGCTGCAAAAAAACTTCTATTGGGATTCGAAGCAAGTCGCATTTTCAATGGATGTCACTCCGAGCCTTTACTATCTTCTGGGACATCGGCCCATTCGCAATGACGAGATGCTTGGCCGCCCGTTATTCACAGAGACCAAGGAAGAACACGATCAGTACCTCCGCGATTCTTATCTCCTAGTCTCCAGCTACGGCCCGGTTTACGCACGACTAGCCAACAATGGTGGCGAGTTGTTCATCGTCGATGCCGCCGCGCACAAGAACTATCTCTACAATCTCGCCGACGACCCTCAAGGCACTCACAACCTGGTGAGCATAAAAAAACTTACCGAGAATGAGCGGTTCATCCGCCAGCATGTCTCGTCTATAGGAAGGTTTTACAACTTCCCACAGGCCGATGTCCTAGCTGTAACCCATTGACGGCCATGGGCGGCTTCCAATCTGTGTCTCAAACCGTCTAATTCTGGAACCTTCAGCACGGAACTGGCGTCTATAGCTAAGTAGGTAGTCGGATTTTCCCTCCGGATTCTGGCTACAGCGTTAAATGCAGGTGTTATTGCGGTGCCCAGTTCTTGTACACTTGAGGTGAGCGCCATGAGGAAGTTAATGGCGGGAGCAGCAACGGTGGGCGATCTCGCAAGCGCAATCACGGCCCGGGAGGAAGAGGCTTCTATTGTCTCAGAGCTGCGTTCAGGCTCGGAGGAAGCATACTCGTGGCTGATCGCGCATTACCATCAGCCGGTATATAGCCTTGTTTACCGGATCCTCAATGATCCCGCAGATGCGGCCGATACCACACAGGAAGTCTTCCTCAAAGTCTTCCGTGGCATTAAACATTTCAACGGTCAAGCCAGCCTGAAGACCTGGATATACCGTATCGCGCTGCATGAGGCTTCCAATCAGAAGCGATGGTGGTTTCGTCACAAGCGCAAAGAGGTCAGCATGGAGGGGTCCACAGATTTCGGTTCGCCTGATTCTGATGGGCGGGAACTGGGATTGAGGGAGACCCTGGCCGATGACTGCGATTCCCCCTTCGAGTGCTATGCCCACGAAGAAGTCAGGGCGAAGGTGGAAGAGGAGTTGAGGCAAGTGCAGGAGCCGTATCGCACCACGCTCATCTTGCGCGACATAGAGGGGCTGGCCTACGAAGAGATTGCCGAGATACTGCAACTTTCGCTCGGCACAGTGAAATCGCGCTTGATGCGCGGGCGGGAGTCGTTACGCAAACGGCTGCTGCCGTATGTACAAGAAGTTGGGCCTGAATTGGGTCTTAAGGCTGTCTCCGGACAGAAGCGAACCTCAGCTCACGGGGTTGCGCAGACCAGCGAATCTAAAAAGGTGGAGGTCGAGATACGGCGATGAAATGCACAGAAGCCATATCTTTTTTCTCCCTGTATCTGGATGGGGCTCTCAACGGCAGCCAGATGCGCATGGTTTCGGAACATATGAAATCCTGCGCGGACTGCAGCGGGAACTACAAGTCATTGATTCGTACTCAGTCACTGCTGGCGGGCTTGGGACGCAGGCCCGCGCCTCCTGAACTCGCATTGCGGCTCAAGGTGGCCATCTCGCAAGAGCGTGCCGTTACGTGGGAGCGCCGCGTCCAGGGTTATTTGGTTCGCTTGGAAAATGCTGTGAACGTTTTCATGCTGCCCGCCAGCGCGGGACTGGTCACTGCAGTGGTGATGTTCGGAATCCTGATCGGATTTTTCGCGATTCCTGCTCGCGTCTCCGCGAACAGCGACGTGCCTACTTCTCTCTATATGCCGCCGCGATTGGCAGCTGCTCCGTTCTCCGGCGGTATGGGGGCTGTTTCTGCAGGATCACCGGTGGTCATCGAAGCTTATGTGGACGCCAGCGGAAGGCTGCAGGACTATCGCATCATCTCCGGCGAGGACACGGAAGAAACCCGCAAGCAGCTAGACCGCTCATTGATCTTCACTGTCTTCGAACCGGCAATGTCGTTCGGTCAGCCTGCGTCAGGCAAGATCGTGATTTCTTTTGCCAATGTGGACGTCAAAGGCTAAGCATCAGGACCTGAAGGTGGATGCACATGCATTCACCTTTTCTTTGAAAGTGGGAAATCCCGCGGTTTGACCGGTTTAGGAGATAGGGCATTTTGAAACTGCCCTCTGCTCCCTGGATACATCGGACCTGAGTTCCTGGCTGAAAAACTCACCTTGAAAAACTTACCTTAGCGACACAGTTCTGGGGCAACTTCGGAATCCAGGGCACATTCCTATTTGTACATACATTCACACCCCTCGGGAGATTCCATGCGTCGCCTATTGGTTATTGCGGCAGCTGCTTTCATCAGCTTGCCAGCCCTCGCACAGTCTGTCAGTTTCAACACCATCACATTATCAAAAGGCGGCCAGGTGATCGGCGACTTCAATGCCGATGGACGCGAAGACATACTCAGTTATTATTCGCCGGGCCATTTCCAATTACAGATCTCGAACGGCGATGGAACCTATTATTCCGGACCGGCGGTCGCCGTACCGAATGGTGGCAATGTGGCCGGATTCGCTGTGGGCGACTTCAACAATGACGGGAAGCTCGACCTCGCCATCTTATCCAACACCCAGAACTCGAAGTTGTTCTATCTCTATCTCGGAAACGGGGATGGAACGCTGGGAACTCCGGTGGCGCATGCGCTCTCGTTCGTACCTTATTCCGCGATCGTGGCCGCGGATGTCAACCACGACGGCAAGATGGACCTGGTACTCATCAATCAGGGCAG
>JAOAPL010000017.1 GCA_025462925.1 Acidobacteriaceae bacterium | reverse complement strand
TGCTCCTGTTTCCACTCACGTACTATGCCAGCGCCGACATTCTTTATCGCGTCCGTCGCTGCCAATGCAGATTGCGACTCTCGCTGCCGTTGCTTGAGGTATTCGGTCCCCGAGGTCGGCACGGTAGGTGCTGTTGAGGCCGGTGGCGTTTGGATCGTGATCTTCATTTGTACCAGCCCGCGAATCCGACGAAGGTCGGCCAAATACGGGCTTACATTTGCGGCGAGAAACTCTTGAATTGCATTTTCGTCTGGCATGAAGGTGGGATATCTAAATGGAATTACCGAATTTGTCTGGAATAATCCATTAGTCACAGCCCAGGAAGCCAAAGCATCATCTTGGGTCTTGCTCTCTGCACCTTCCAGCGCGCTGAAGTGGCAGGCAATACCATTGCGTTCAGACGTTAGAACTTCCGCACCGCGCACTCCGAGTAGTTGTCCCGAGTCCACACCGGCTTCAGTCATGCAGTAGAGGAGCAACATAAGGATGGTGGAAGCTAGCTCCGGCGGGGAATCTGTTTGAGCTTGGCTTTCTCTTCAAGCTTCAAGGTCTTGAGCGCGGTCTCAACCGAGGTGAGCACCACATTCAGTCCCACATAGACCAGATCCACTCCCGCCAGGGAGATCACGATGCTGCCTTGAATCACCACGCCCGAGTTCAAAACGTGGTCCAGTATCTCCAGCAGTGAGACCTCCTGCTCGGAATCTGGTCCCACTCCCAATGTGACGCGTTGTGGTGCGCTCGACATAGTTTTCTGCTATTCCACAAACGAATATGGTGGCCACGGACCGGAGGATTCGATTCTGCGCGATCCCGCCCATCGTTCTGCGTACTTCTTCAGTACTGTATCCCACTGCTTGCGACGGCTTCTCGGCAACAAGAACGACGCTTGCCATTGCAGTCCTTGCTGTCCGCTACTCACTTTCCCTAATTGTGCGCTGTCGGAAGCGACTTTTTGCAGCTCGGTGGAAAACTTCTCAATTTCGACATCCGGAGAAGGCTTGCCGCTGGCAGCAATTGCCTTGGCTTTTTTCTCGAGATAGTCCCTTCCGGATTTCGCATCCACCACCGCGGCCTTAGGTGCGGCGGTCAGGAAAACCTTTACGCCCCATTCGTCTGCGTCGGCCACCCGCTTGAATGCGGCGAAAAGGTTCTTCTTTCGCGCATCAATGTCCGAGGCCAGCGAATTTTCGCTAAGGAAAACCGTCCCGAACCGCGTGGGTAATAGCGCGGTCTTGGCAGAGATCGCGGAGACCACACGTTGGTGCCGCACACTCGATTCTGCCAGCCATTCCAGCTCTTCCATCTTGCGGTTCAACTCCGCGGCAAATTCGTGCGCGTTCACCCGGGTGATCCAACACAAAAGTCCGGCGCAGGGGATCGCCTCGACGCGGTGCTCGCCGTCGATCCCCGGTACCGTGATTTTCGGCCTCGCAGTCAAAGGCATGAGCGGCGACACTCCATAAAGGTAGAGCGCCTCGTCATTGACGCGACTTGGCTTTATCTTGTTCACGGGCAGCGCCACGACTTGCGCTCTGGCCGACCTCGTTTTTTTATTTACGCCAGTTGCCATAAGTCATCCGTGAACTGCCGCAGTGCTTTCGTGCCTGCAATCTCGCCGGCAAGATTCGGTAGCAAATAGATCGGCGCAGATTTGCCGCGAAAGCGCTTTTTCAACCCTGCAAGAGTTGCCGCCTGCCACTGCCGTGCGCGAGTGCATCGCGGACACCGCTCACCAGCATTCATTACGATGCGGTTTGCGAATACCGCCTGAACCGAAACCTGCAAATTATTCAATGATGCCAATAGCCGGGCCGTCTCTTGATCGGGCATTGGTTCGGCGAGCATCACAGCCATCGCGCATGATCGCTTCGGATCTTGCAAAATCTTTGCCAGTTCACGCACCTGCTGGCCCAACGAAGCAATTTCAACCGCCACATCCTGCGCGAGAGGTAGTGTACGGTGCGGTGCCAGGCTTTTCAATAATAGGCGCGACCACATCAGCATACGCTCCGGCATGCGCAGCAGCTCCAATGCGTGTCCGGTGGGCGCCATATCAATGATGACCATGGACGCAGATTCTCCACTTTTGTCCGCTGATGGAAGTAGGTCAAGGATTTTGAAGATGGCGAAGATCTCATCCACGCCCGGCGGGACAATGTTCAGCAGCGACGAAAAGATCTGCCGGTCGAACGACATATCCACATGGATGCCACCGGACTGCGTTGAAAACGCCGCATTGATCTTTTCCTGCATCGCGGCTGCCCATCGCCGAAACTCTGCGACGGAATCGATCTCCATCGCTTGGAATTTCTTGTCGCCCAGAACCGCCGCAGGACGCGAGCTCACGTTTTGCTGAAAGACATCGTCCAGCGATGGTGCTGGATCTGTCGAGCAGACGGTGACGCTTTTTTTGGGATTCGTAACCCGCTGCTTGAATCCTAGCGCCGCGGAGACTGTCGTCTTGCCCACGCCGCCTTTGCCCATCGTGAACACCAGCGGAGCACTTAACCTTGGCCACGGAGTGACTTCGGTTGCGGGAAACTTCGACGCGGGAGCAGCGGTGGCGATCGCTTTCTTTCCGCCGAAGAGATGGTCTCCGAATTTTGCGAGAGCGCTCGCGCCGAGTACTGGGCCTCCCAGATCCTCGCCAACGAATAACGGCAGCCGACGAAAATCCCGCGCCACAAACTTCTTTGCTGCCGTTGTCATCTTCCCACGCGCTGCGCAGACCGGGCAGGAACTCTTGCCTAGTACCGCACGATTCAGCACGATTGCGCTGATCTTCAAGTCAGGCACGGAACTCGCCAGCGCATCCGCCGACCGCACCGCCTCATTCAAGGAGAATTCCTCCGGCGAGGTCACCATGAACAACTGCGAACGTTCGGCACTCAACGCAGACGTCACAGAGGTGGCCATCTTCTGCCATCGCGTCAAGAACGGTTCTGAAGCAGCATTGTGTGCGCCTCCGAAGCGTTGTTGCAGCCAGCGGTCCCGGCTTCCGGCGATGTCGAGGAATTCGAGAAATCGCGCGAAGTGCTGCGGCAATTCGAACATCCGCAATGTGTGGCCAATGGGTGCGGTGTCTACCACGATGTCGTCGTATTTATTGCTTTCCAGCAATTCGTCAATCGCGATCAGCGCGGACATCTCTGCCATGCCCGGCAACGTCGTCTCCAGCAGTGGCTCGATCTCACCGCGAGAAAAAATAGTCCCGCTCTCGATCAGGTCGATCAGGTCTTCGCGATACGGCTTGAGAAAATCGCGAAACTGCTTCTCCGCATTGATCTGCCAGGCAAAAAGATTTGCAGCCTTTGGCAAACGAACGTGTTGCGGCTTGTCGCCCAGCTTGAGTTTGAATATATCTCCCAGCGAGTGTGCCGGGTCTGTCGATAGCAACAGATATTTTTTGCGTGGATTGCGGACTGCCTCCCGCACGGCGTACGCGGATGAGACCGTCGTCTTGCCCACCCCGCCTTTGCCGATGAAGAACGAGAGTTCCGCCACGCGCCCATTCTATATGGCCGAACCCACTGCCACATTGACTCAATGATTCATTGAATCAATGGTTAAATGGAGCAATGCGCTACTTAGGAATCATCCTTTTATTTGTTACACAACAGGCCTTCGCAGCCGAACTCAAACCGGCCACGCAAAAAGCCTTCGCGCACTACACCCAGGTTGCCGAAGCGCGCATGCAATCGGAGGTCGCAGGCGCTGCCAAAGAGAACAAACCATTTCTCTGGGTGGACACGCTGGAGCCATCGCGAAAGCAAGCCATTCTCGAGCGACTGAAAAATGGCGAAGTCGTTACCGAAAAGTTGGAGGAGAAGGAGCAAGGCGCCACCATCGAAGTGCCCAGCGCTCTCGTCCACCACTGGATCGGCAGCGCTTTTATTCCGGGCGGAAACGTTGCTTCCGCTCTCGCGGTGCTTCAGGACTACAACCACCACAAAGACCTTTACAAACCGCAAGTCGCCGATTCGCGCCTGATCAGCCGCAACGGCAACGATTTCAAAGTCTATCTGCGCTTCTATCAAAAGAAGGTCATCGCCGTGACGATGAACACCGAGCACTCCGCGCACTATGAGACCATCTCGGGCGGCAATCCAAGGGCCTTCAGCAATTCGCACACAACGCGCGTCGCCGAAGCGGAAAATGCGGGCACCAAAGACGAGCGCGAAAAGCCCGTGGGACACGACAACGGATTTCTCTGGGCGCTGAACTCCTACTTTCGCATGGAAGAAAAAGACGGCGGAGTCTACGTGCAGTGCGAAGCCATCTCACTCACCCGCGACATCCCCACCGGCCTGGGCTGGATGTTCAAACCCTACATTACGGAAGTTCCCAGGGAGTCGCTCTATACCACGCTCAATCAGACGCGCGTGGGACTCTTACAAGCGACAGCAAAAAAGTAAGGTGAAAGGAACTACATACGGTTTAATTCCTCCTAGGCTTAAGTGATCAAGCTGAGTAACTAAATCCAGAGTAGAACCTATAACAGTCCCCGCATGCCAGCCACGCGGGTTCTCTGTTTCGTCTCATTACTGTTGCTCTTCTGCACGTCCGCAGCTTTTTCGGCCGATATTCCTTCAAAGCCATCGCATTCTTCAGAAGCGACCTTTCCCAAGTTCTCACTTTATGGGGCGAAGACCCTGGCTGAGTGCGCGCCCATCCTGGCAGCGGCTCGGTCTACGCTGGCGTCGCTGCGCAGTTCTTATCCTGCCGATTGGACCATCGACATCGCCTGTACTGACATGGAATGGCAGCGCATCCTGCAAATGGCAGACCAGCACAAGACCAACACCGCGTTCTCCAGGCTGGAGAAGAGGCACACCATCATTAACGGCGCCATTTTTCGGAAGTTTCGATCCAGTTATCGGCGAACGCTTTCGCATGAACTAGGACACATTCTCTGCAACTGCGCCAGTGAACGCGTTGCCGAGGAATTGGCGGCGAAGATGGAACAGTGAATGGTTCTCACGTGTTCTCTTCCATCTGCATCACCAGCAAGGTCATATCGTCCTTTTGTGAGGCGCCCTCGGTGAACGTCGATACCTGATCCAAGATGCGCTGAATGATTTCTCGCGGAGTCTTCCGGCCGCGAAAACAAAGTAATCTTTCCAACTGTTGTTGCCCCCACATTTGGCCGTCGGCATTCTCTGCCTCAGTGATTCCATCGGTGTAGGCGACCAGGACATCATCAGCTTCGAGTTGAAAGGTCATCACCGGGTATTGAGTGTCTTCTAATGCTCCTACCGGGGTGCCTCCCGGTTTCAACTGGAATACGTCACACCACCCGGAGCTCCGGCGAAGCACAAATGGTGGATTGTGCCCAGCGTTCACGTATCTCAAGGTCCGAGTGGCAGGCTGATATTCTGCGTAGAAAAGCGATATGTAGAAGTGCACCGGAGAGGACTTGTAGACCAACTGATTGATATCGCCTATGAGCGTTGAAAGGTCTGCTTGCGGATGTAAAGCTCGCATCCTGAGGGATGCCTGAAGGCTGGCCATGACGAGAGCTGCACTAATTCCTTTTCCCGATACATCGCCGATCGCGATGCCCCATCGTCCATCCTGCAAGGGAAGAAAATCGTAGTAGTCACCGCCGATGCTTTGCGCCGGTTTATAGAAGCTTTGGACGCTTAGACCCGGAATCGTAGGATTCTGTTGCGGGAAAGAAGCATTTTGAACGTCTCTTGCTACTTCCAAGTCTCTCCTAGATACAGATCTCCTTTCCGAATTTTTGACCAATTGCAAAAATGTTTGCACATGGTCGCGCAACAGCAACCCGGCCTCTTTACCCTGCCCTCTTTCGAGATGGTCGATGATCGGCTGGTGCTCCTCAACCACCACTGGAAGGTTTCGCGTGACTTTGGCAATCGCTGCTCTAACGCGAATGTCGAAATGTAGCGAGTCCCACACACGGAGCAGGACGTCGTTCTCAGATGCCTGCAGAATCTTGCGATGGAATTTTACGTCGTGCTCCGCATAGGCGTCTAAATCGAGATTCTGGACTGCCAATCGCATGGCATCCAGTTCATGCTGCAGTTTGCCAGTGCTGCCTTTCAGCGCTCGCGCCGCTGCGCGTCCCCCCATCTCTTCCAAAGCTGCCCGGATCTCATACGCCTCATGCATCTCCTTTGGATCGGTGGAGCGAACGATGGCCAAATGTTCTCCCGACAGAGTGACCATTCCAACTTCCTGCAGGTCAGTGAGGACGCTCAACACTGTGTTCCCGTCCAGCTGATACTCAGTTGCAATATTGGACAGCCGCAAGGACTCGCCAGGACGGTATCGCCCGCCAGACAGATCTCTGAACAATTGAAAACGAGCCACCCTGTTGGAATGGCCGTCTCCTGCGGCTAGTGCTTGGGTATCTTCGCGACGGTGCAGGGTCATTTCGGATGTTCCTTGGATGGGGTTCAGCGCAGGTTGGGCAAGATGTAGATAGTGAAAGATCCCTCGCCATTCGAACTCCGCTCTCCCGGTGGATATTCTCGAATCGGGAAGGTGGTCAGCGGACAACGGCAGTGGATCGCTGGCGTGTCTACTATTTCGCTTAGACGCGGGCGGCAGAAAGTGGATTCAAATCTGAGAGTTCCTGCTGATGAGCCGTAGGGAGAAATAGTGCGCAGCTCTGTGTCAAGGTGTCCCAAATATGTATCACGCGAATCAGCACCTGTCCGCTTCCAGCCACACTCTTCGATGGAGCGAGGATCTCGTTTAAGTGAAAGCGCGCCGATAGCAGGCTCCGGTACGCTGCCGCTCTGCAGAATTGGTTCCCCACTTGCTCTGATTTCTGAGCGGTTCGACTTCCGCCAGGTAACAATCAATGCGCAAGGCAAGAGCTTTAGCCAATTTTCCCAATGTGTATGTGATTGTCGCGACAGTTTCCCTCATAGCTTTTTCGGCGCCGTCGATGGCCGAAACCATTCACCTTAAGAACGGCACTTCCTTCCAAGTGGAAAGGGTTCAGGAAAAGGCAGGGCAAGTCGAATACGTCATGGGCGGCTCGACATATTCGATTTCGAAGTCATTGGTTCAAAGCATCGACCGAGGATCGACATCGACCATGGGCATCCGCGTCGAGGTTCCAAGCAGTTCATTTAAAGAGCCTCCCCCGCCGGGAACCTCAGACACCAGAACTCCCGATAGCGACCGCCTGGCCAAGAAGCGCGAGCTCATGCCGGTGGCACCGCCTAAGGCTGCGCCCGTCGAAGTTGAAGAGAAGAAGTCTGCGCTGCTTGAGCGCATCGTCAACAAAGACGACGAGATTAATCTCGAAGCATTGGCAGCGATCGAGAAGGAAGCAAATCCACACTTTTCAGCCTCAGCATATTTCGAAGCAGCGATGCACGAACAGCAACGCGGACGCGAGTCGCGCGTCTTTCTGGAGCATGCCGTGAGCCTATGGCCTGACCAGCCGGTCTTGCTGGAATGGTATGCGGTGGCGCTCTTGGAAGAAGGCAATCTGCCGGCCGCTGTGGAGAAGGCGGAGCGGATCACTCAACTGTTGCCCGAGTCGGCTCTGGCTTTCCGTTTACTCGGACAGGCTTACTACTACTCAGACAAGAACGCCGAAGCAGTTCGCGCATGGAAAAAATCGTTGGAGCTGGAATCAGACGCCTCTCTGAAAAAACAGCTGGACAGACTGCAGCGGGAAATGGCCGCAGAGGCCGACTTCAATCAGCAGGCGAGCGCGCACTTCAACCTTCGCTTCGATGGAGGGCGAACCACGCCGGAACTTCAACAGCAGATCCTGGAGACACTTGAAGCAGCTCATGTCAGCTTGAGCAATCAATTGAATTTTTCGCCGCCCGGCAGCATCCCCGTCTTGCTGTATACGCAACAAGCGTTCTTTGACATTACCGAAGCTCCAACTTGGGCAGGCGCTCTCAATGACGGCAAACTGCGGATTCCCATCGAGGGCGTCACCGTAATGCATCCGAAACTTGAGGCAGTCCTGAAGCATGAGCTGACGCATTCTTTCCTGACTGCGATGTCAAATCAACGATGTCCGGGATGGCTGCATGAAGGGCTGGCGCAGTTAATGGAGCCTCGCACCAACGACCTCTACGGAGCGGCGCTGGCTCAGATGTTCAAGGACGAAAAACAGATCCCGCTGGGTGCACTGGATCAGCATTTCACCAGTTTCAATGTTGCCCAAGCCAGAGTGGCCTATGCGGAGTCACTGGCTGTGGTTGATTACCTGGTTCACGCCTACGGAATGCCCGACATACAAAACATGGTGAAACGCATGGCCACAGGTGCCACTCCTGAAGCCGCTGTCCACGCCGTTACTCATTCGACTTACACGCAGCTGGAGAAGGAAGTCGCCGCGTATTTAAACAAGACGTATTCGGATCATTGAAAAAAGCTTGCATCAATATCAATGATTCGGGAAGCTCAGCTATACTGCGGCAATGAGTTCAGCTGTCGTCGTCCCCATTAGAAAGTCGCGCGCTTTCCCCGCCATCTTCTGGGGCGGATTGACTGCCGGCATTCTCGACATCACCGCTGCCTTCGTCACCTGGGCCCCGCGCGGGATCTCGCCGGTGCGCGTCCTGCAAGGGATCGCCAGAGGCGCTCTCGGCCCCAAAGCTTTCCAGGGAGGTTGGAAGACGGCCGCGCTCGGTCTCGCGGTTCATTTTCTGGTCGCGTACACGGCCACTGCGGTCTTCTATCTCGCCAGCCGGAGGTTCACTTTTCTCACGCGGCTGGCCATTTCTTCCGGAGTGCTTTACGGAATCGCGGTTTACCTGTTCATGTATTTCGTGGTTATGCCGCTGGCGTCATTGAAGCCTGTTCTTACGCCGTCGGCGATTGCCGTCGCGGTGCTCACGCACATCTTCTGCGTGGGACTGCCAATTTCCCAGACCGTGCGACGGTATAGCTGAGGTTATCGCTGACCCAAAGGCTGCTTCCGTCATCCATAATGTTGTCGTGATCCGTACTGCCCCACAATCTTTCACGGACTTCACTCCCGGCGAACAGCCGGTACGCGGCTTTCTTCATTCTGCGACACAGCCTTCTGCGGGGCTGGTGCTCACGCACGGTGCTGGAGGGAACTGCAATGCGCCGTTGCTGGTCGCACTGGCAGAATCGTTTTCGGCGGCAGGGATAAGTGTGCTTCGATGCGATCTTCCATTCCGCCAGAAGCGTCCCCACGGGCCTCCATCTCCAGCAAGTGCCGCACTTGATCAGGAAGGACTCAAGAGGGCAGTAACGGTGTTGAGAAAACTTGTCTTTGGAACAGGGGCGGGAACAGGAGCGGGAGCGGGGCGGCTGTTTCTCGGCGGCCAATCCTATGGTGGACGCCAGGCCAGCATGCTGGCAGCCTCAGATCCGTCGCTAGTGGAAGGACTACTGCTGCTCTCATATCCGCTTCATCCTCCGGGACGGCCCACGCAGATGCGCACCGCTCATTTTCCAATGCTGCGCACGCCGACTTTATTTGTCCAAGGCACGAAGGACCCGTTCGGATCGATCGAAGAGATGGAATCGGCCGTGAAGCTGATTCCCTCGAAAACAAGACTGTTGCCTGTTCAAGGCGTCGGCCACAGTTTGATGTCGAAGAGCAACAAGGATGAGTTGGTCAAAGCGTTGCTAGAGGCATTCGGAGCGTTTTGGGAATAAAGGATTCCCATCCGCCATCGATTACCGCGTCGCTTCCGCTTTTGCCAGCACCACTGCCGTCGCCGACGGCATCGATTTGTAATAGGCCACGAACCGTTGCGGTTCAGCCGCGTTATATGGACTCAGATTGTGCGCCCAGCGAAAGCCGATGGGCTGGTACCAGAGTTCAGCCTCGATATGGAAGGGTCCCGCGGCGCCAGTTGATACCGAGTACCGCACTAGGCTCCCCTTGTCATTGAAGTCGGGATCTTCTGCCGCCTCGCCGATTACGGCGATGTCCTTCTCTGCAGTTTGTTTGTTGAATCCGGTCGGGAGGATTCGGTTGTCCTTGAGATATCCCACAGCCGAGAGCAGGCCTGTGGTCACGCGGTTTGCCGAGTCCTTCATGATGGGCTCAAAAATCTGCACCTGCTCCGGGCTGGTGATTTCGCGGTAATGCGGCTCGAACCGCAGCGGATCGGCATCATTGTCATTTCCGACGATGGAACCATCAGCATTGAGTGCACCTGATTCGAAAACCGTTTGTCCGCTATTGTCGCGAATTCTGATATGCAACCAGGCCCGCCTCGAAGGATAGGCAGTGGGGAGTTTGTGACCGCTCAGGTTTTCGACGACCACCTGAAACTGAAGACCCGTGGACGACGACTCCACATTTCTGATGGTCACGCGAGCCGCTTGCGTTTGCAGGAAGTTCACAGCTCGGTCGGCGGCTACGGTGAGTTCCTGCGGCAATGCTGCGACGCTCAGGTCCTGTCGATAATTGTTCAGCATGCGCAACATGAAGAAGTTCGCGCCGATAAAATCGTGGCGATGAAAACCCGTTCTCGGCTGCCCAAGAATGGCGGTAACTGCTACCGCCTCGTGAATCTCTGGCATGTGGCATGATTGACAACTGCTGCGTTTGGGATAATCGCTGTGCAGCCACTCGAGATAGGGCATCTGCTCGTTGAAAGTCCCAATCTCTTTGCCGTCTTTGCCCAGCGTTTTTGTGAAAAGCGTGTGGCACGATCCGCACAGCGCAGAGTCGCGAATGTGAGCCGCCTCAGTAGGCACAAAGCCGCCGGTCGATGACTGCATCACGCGCCTATGTCCGGCATCGATGGCGAATGGCCCGTACTCCGGCCGATCATCTTCTGACCGCGGACGATCCACCATAAACGCGCCGCTGAAGCTCTCGCGGGTTCCCAGTTTCTCTTTCGCGATCTGGTGGCAGACCGAGCAGGAGACGCCGTCCTCGGATGCGGCATTGTCCTTATTGTCGGGATTGAACGGCAGATGCGAGAAGACCTCTGCTTTTTGGCCATCCATTTTGGCTTGCAAATGAATGATCGGCATGTGGCATACCGAGCACTCATCCTCAATGCCGGCCTTCGACTCGGGATGATCGATAGTCTCGCGCCGGACGCTGCCCTGCCAATACGGATCACGCGCGGAATTGGCCATCATGCTCGCGCGCCAATCAAAGCCAATGGAAATGTCCTCGCCTGTGAGCGTCTTCAAACCGTTGTGACATGCAACGCAGCGATCCGACGTATGGAATTCGGGCTTCACTCCTGCCTGTTCAGCTGACTGCTCAGATGACTGCTCAGCGCCGCCTCGCAACAACGTGGGCAAAATGGCGAGCACTCCCAAAATAGCAACCCAGTACCATGCTCTCTTCCGCATCACCAACCCTCAGTCAGCTTTCCATCTCCCCAGTCCCAGAGAAGGTAGAACACCACCTGTCTTGAGCGTCCTGCCGTGTTATTCATTGGCGTTCGCACTCCGATGTTGGCGCGAACATGCTGCCGACGGCTGATAGTCACTTGCATCTCCGGCAGGATGTCCCAATTGGTCTTGTCTCCATCCACCAGATTTCTGTCGGCAAGAAACTCAACCATCGGCGACCAGAGTCGTCCAAGTCCGTGGTCTTGAGCAAAGCTCTGGCCTACGGCGGTGCGATAAAAAACAGTCTGTGGTGCGATATCAGTGTGCCGAGGCAGATTGGCGCCCATCTGGAATTGCACGAAGGTATTCGTGGGAAAAAGTTGATCGAAGGCGGCAAAGGTCTCAAGCGTCGTGGTGCCGGTGCCGAATCCCCGGCTCCTATTGCCGGTAGGCGCGATCACCCCTCCGAACAGGCTCAGGATCGACCCCGTGCGCAGGCTGGAGAAGAACTCGCGCTTCACTCCCAAAGTCACGTCGCCCACGCCGCCAAACCATGTGTGATTCTGGTCCTGCGCAGTGACTGGAACATCGATTTCAATCTGGTTGTGAACGCCAAAGCGCTGCTCGTGAATAATGTCGGTGGTGAATCCCGGCGCTCCACGCGCGTTCACCGCAGTGCTGACCACCACCTCATCTTCGGGATACGCCTTTTCAACGACCAGCGCGCGCGGTAGGTTCAGCTCTCCGCGGGCCCAGTGCTTGTTGCTGCAAAATCCGCGCACATAGGCGATGACGTCGTCGATCTGCTCGGACGAAAGCAGCTCTCCGAACGCCGGCATGATCTGCGAGAATCCCCGCGAATGACCGCCATGCACGATCACGTCTTTCCATGCCGAGTTCGGCTCCGGAGTGGTCTGATCACACTTGGTGAAATCGGGAAAGGTGTCCGGCCGCTCAAATCCGGAGATAGTCTGGGGAGTGCCCCTGCCGTCCCCTCCGTGGCAAGCGTTGCATCCGTTGTTGAAGATCTGCTTTCCGTTCTTTGGATCAGGCGGCTTTGGATATTTGAGTGTTTGCGCCAGCAGCACAGTGGAAGCTAAGAAGCAGAATGCAATGCCTTTCACGAACATACGGTTATTTCTGATGCAGCTTAGGCAAGTGATGAAACCGATGTTGCTCGCTGGAGAAAGGGAGAACGCTTGATCAGCACCGTCACAAATGCCAGAGTTCCTTTCGTCCTGCTCATATAGGATGGGTTTTAGCCTTCGTGCATCCGGCTTTTTTCAAGCGGAGTAGTTGGCTGCACTGATTTCTGTCTTCTGACTGAAGTGCTGATTACCGCGATCTTGCGCGGCTGAGATTATCTCTGTGAAGCGATCAGCGTCCACCGGCGCCATTCCCATAGATCGGCCTTCGGCTGTCCGCCACCGATCCAATTTCGACCTCATTCGCAGTGCGAGTAGTAAAACGATCACCCGGGCTGCGATCGCCACTGCGGTCGCCTGGCTTCCGGCAGCGATCCTGGCTGCAATGCGCGGCGTGGTCCCGCTGAATTCGTTTCTCACTGATATTGCAACGCAGTCTCGGGTGCTTGTAATCATTCCCATCCTGATCCTGGCTGAGCCCGCGCTCCATACGCAGTACCAACAAATTGCGCGGCAATTTACCAAGGCTGATTTGATCTCGGATTCTGATCTGCCCAGATTTCAAGCGAATTGGGCCTCTTTTGAAAAATACCGCAACTCCGCAGTTGCTCGGATCAGTCTCGTGTTGCTGGTCGTCCTTACGATTCTTTCCTTCGAGAAGTATCTAGATGCGGATGTCCTCATGTCTTGGACCACAGGGGGAGGAGGATGGCGATATCTCTCACCAGCCGGAGTTTGGTTTGTGTGGGTCATCAACACCCTGCTCTTCTACTTGTTCCTTCTTTGGGTTTGGAGGACGATGCTTTGGGCGCGCTTCCTGCACGCTACCTCCCGCCTCGACCTCCGCCTCATACCTCCTCACCCGGATCATGCTGGCGGCTTAGGATTTGTGGGCTCTTACTTGCGAAAACACATTCCATTTGCTTTTTGCATTGGCGTGTTCGTCGCGGGCGGTGTGGCCAATCGGATCATTCATAGAGACCAACCGCTGCTTTCCTTCAAGTACATGCCATTGGTGGTGGTCATAACCGTTCTCTTTCTGAGTGCAGCCCCTCTGTGCGTCTTCATGAAGTCACTACTGCAAGCAAAGCTGCGCGGCGTGTTCGAGTACGGAGCGTTGGCGATTGGGGTGGGCCAGGGATTCGAAAACAAATGGCTCCGTCGAACTAGGCCTGTCAGCGAAGAAGCTCTGCAGCAGCAAGATTTCTGTGCCACCATAGATCTCTACAGCATTGTTGGCAACGTGCATCAGATCCGCATGATTCCAATCGGCGTTTACGATCTGTACTTGCTACTTGCAATTTCTCTGATACCTGCGATTCCAGTTGCACTTGTGGCAGTCCCGTTTGATGTACTCATGCGGCAACTGGTCAGACTTCTATTCTGATTTATTGGGTCAGTGGCCCGGGTCCCCAACACGCGAAGCGTTTTGGAGTGGGAATCCGTTGCGGTGGAGGACGTGTCCCATCTTCTTTTTGCGAATGAACGCTGAATTAGGGGAAGCCAGCAAAGCACCGTCGCATTTTTGCAGGCATCTAAACTTCGAAACACCGCAAAAATTCAGGAGCTCAAAATGCGTACAACATGGCTGACATTAGCAATTCTGACACTCTCGATCGGATTGGCTGCGCAAACGGTAGGAAGCGTCGGCACATCCACTACATCGCCTTCGACCCAATCTACCCAAATAACTAGCCCATGCACGACGTCTTCCGGCGGTGTGGGTGGATCTGGTTCTACGGTCGGCTCTGGCACAACCGTAGGTGGAAC
>JAOAPL010000014.1 GCA_025462925.1 Acidobacteriaceae bacterium | reverse complement strand
GTCGAGCTTATCGTACGGCTTACCGTCGACCTCGACATACGGGTAGACGAAGTAATTGAGCGCTGGACCATCCTGCTTAGGAGACAGTGCGATGTCGCGGCCGGTGGATAACTGCACGCGATTGGCGTAAACACAGCCGAAGAAATAATCTTATTTCTGCTTCGCTTTCCACACCTCTGAGATGTCAACGGGGATCCAGCCGGTCTTGCGGGCATAGAACTCAGCCCCGTACCCATAGCTTCGCTGAGACAAGATTTGAGCCTGTCGAAATTTCCAATCTGGTGTAGCATCCACTGGACGAGGTTCACCATGACAACAATCCCAACCTCGCTGCGAAGTGACGTAACCACCGTTGACCACCAACCGCAAGCAGCAAACGGTCTGGCAATCGTACGGGTGACAATCGGCGCGATGTTCGTGTGGGTCTTTTTTGAAAATTTAGGTAAAGGCCTCTACACAGCCGCGGGTTACGCCAGCCTGATCAGGCACTACATCGAGGCGAGTCATTCGCCGGCTGCGTGGAAGGCGGTGATGGGCCTGGCGGCAAACCACGCCGCAATGGCGGCTCCCATGCAGGCCATGACCGAGATCTCTCTCGGTATCCTGCTTGTCATCGGTCTGCTTACCCGACCGGCTGCATTTGTGGCTTTTCTATATCTCGGCAGCCTTTGGATTTCGGAGTGGGGCACCTCGTGGATCTGGGAGCTGCTGGTCCCGGTGCTCGCATCGCTCGGGATCGCTATCGGACGCGCCGGCCGGAGATGGGGCGTTGACGCGTGGCTATCGCAGCGTCGGCCATCTTCTCCGTGGTGGTGATTGGGGCCGGGTCACCTGAATCAGAATCACTTGAATCACGATCACGTGCGAGTATCCGTCATCATCCCTACCCATAATGAAGCACAGGCGATTGAGCGCGTTTTAGCGGATCTCCCGTCCGATCTCACGACGGAGGTCATCGTTGTCGACAGCAACTCGAGTGACGGGACACCCGAGATCGCCGCAAGAATGGGAGCCCGCGTCGTTCATGAACCGCGCCGCGGCTATGGGCGAGCGTGCCTCACGGGTCTGGCAACGGCACATTCCCCTGACGTGGTTGTGTTCCTTGATGGCGACTACAGCGATCGGCCCTCTGAATTGCCGATTCTCTTAGCACCAATCACTGAGGGGCGGGCGGACATCACGCTTGGTTCCCGCCTGCATGAGCGGCGTTCTGCTGGTGCTTTGCCTTGGCATCAGGTGTTTGGGAATCGTCTCGCCGCCAGCCTGATCAGTGTTCTCTATGGACTGGAAATCAGTGATCTCGGCCCGTTTCGCGCTGGCCGCGCAGATGTACTACGCGCGCTCACCCTCGAAGAAACCACCTATGGGTGGGCGGTTGAGATGATCCTCAAAGGCGCACTGGCCGGATTCCGAGTGGTTGAAGTCCCGGTGAGCTACTACCCGCGAATCGGAAAATCGAAGATCAGCGGTACGCTGAAGGGCACGGTCGGCGCCGCTTGGTTCATTCTCAGCTTGATAGTGCGCTATTATTTTCGGCGCCGAAGAGCCGGGACACCACGGCCAGAGTAGGTCAGCATCAAAATGTTATGAAGTCTTCAAGCGAGACGGTGGTGCGTTCGCCAGACAGTGACCGCGTGCTGGTAATTATGGCGAAAGCACCGAGGCAGGGAGAGGTCAAAACCCGCCTGGCTTCCAGCCTCTCTCCTGTCGCCGCTGCTGCTTTCTATTGCTGTCTTCTAGATGACACGCTGGCGCTGGCGCGGTCATTGGGCGATGTCGAAGTTGCCATCATGTGCCCGGACTCGGACGTAAACGAACTGGCGCACTTGGCAGGCAAAGACGCGATCGTAGTTGCGCAGAAAGGTGAAGGTCTTGCTGCCGGCCTCACTTCTGTGTTTGCGCACTTCGCGGAAGACCATCAAGGACGCGTTATAGCCTTCAACAGCGACAGTCCACACCTGCCGCGTTCTGTTCTCGAAGACGCGTTCGAAAGTCTGGCCGCACATGACGTGGTCGTGGGGCCAACGCACGACGGAGGCTACTACCTCGTCGGAGCAAAAGCTTTTCATCGTACGCTTTTCGCACGCGACGGAATGAGCACCAGTAGTGCGCTGCAGAGACTCTTATCGCGCGCACGAGCCCTTGAGCTTTCCGTAGGTTTGACAGCTCCTTTTTACGATATTGATGTAGTTGACGACCTGACTCGGTTGACAGAGGAGTTGCGGCTGGAGCCAACAAGGGCGCCACGCACGGCGGTGTGGCTTAAAGAGTGGGAGCTTGTGGCGGCACAATTACGGACGGGCAGGGGAGAATTGTGAAGATCACCCCTGCGTGGAGAGTGTACATACTTGGCGCCACGTTGTGCGTGGCGCTAACGATCTGCTCACGCAACTTCGGCGATAGAGGTGGACCGTACTTTATGGCCTCTTTGACGATTGCGGGCATCGTGTACCTCTTAGCGATCCGTGAGTTTTTCGCTACGCCAAGATTTGCACGACGCGTTGTCGTCATTGGGCTCGTCATGGCTGCTGTGTGGCACATTGAATTTCTTCGGGTGCCCACGGGCGCAGATGATGATATTCATCGATATCTATGGGACGGCCGATTGCAGCGGCTTGGCTATAACCCTTATATTGTCGTTCCCAGTGATCCTGCTTTTGGCGCGTTGCACACACCCGAGACCCGCACCTTGAACAACCCGGACATGCCGAGCCCATATCCAGCGGGCGCTCAGCTTCTTTTCCGCGGCATAACAGCGATTCATGAGTCCATCTTTGCACTGAAACTAGCATTTGTACTTTGCGATCTGATCATTATTCTCCTGTTGCTCGATGTCTTGCGTTGTACCCAGCAAGGAGAGCACTGGGTTCTGGCTTATGCCTGGCACCCGCTGCTGGCGACAGAGGTGGCGGGCAGCGGTCACGTAGACATCGTTGGCGTGTTGCTTTTGTTGTTGTCCTTTGCCGCACTGGAGCGGCGCTGGCGCACGCTTGCAGCCCTGGCATTTGGTCTGGCCGTAGCCGTGAAATTGCTCCCCATCGTGTTGCTGCCACTCTACTGGAAGCGTATTCGTGTGCGCGACGGTGCACTGGCAGCAGTCGTGGTTGGACTCCTGTACCTACCATTTCTTAGTCACGGCCGCATTCCGATCGGCTCGCTCGGCACGTATGTCCAGAGTTTTCGCTTTAATGATCCCGTGTTTGCAACTCTCGAGCGAGTGGCGACTCCCCAGCTTGTAGTTGGGCTGGCAGTCCTACTCGGCTTTCTTACCGCGATCTGGATGAGACGAAGGTCGGCGGATTGGTCTTCGGACGCCTGTGCCTGGCCGATGGCAGCATCGCTTTTGTGCGCACCGGTTGTGTACCCATGGTACCTGCTGTGGCTGCTACCGTTCCTGAGATCGACCTCGACGCTGCCGATCATCATCTGGACTGTGAGCATTATCCCTACTTACTACGTTTGGCATCTACGCGCACTTGGACGTCCGTGGGTGCTTCCGGGCTGGATTGCTCTGCTGGAGTACGGATCCATCGCGGTCACCTCTGCAATCATCCTGTTGCGCCGAATCACTCGACCGGTCGCGCTACATAGTCCAGCGGACTATGCAGAGTGAAGGCAACTTCACCACATGCCATCTTGCATCCAGGAATCTTTGTGCGTCATCCAACACGACATTCATCTCCTTGAATGAGGAGGATCCTCCATGGCAAAACTGGGCCCTTCAACGATGATCCGTTTCCTATTTTTTTGGGTGCTTGTCTTTCCAAACTCCTGGGCGCAGACCCGCCCGCCAATTCTCGAACAGATCGCCAAGACCTATGGTGTCGATTCGTTCGGGCAAATCGAGGCGATCCGCTACACCTGGAACGCAAAGTTTCCTGGAGTGAATATTTCCCGTTCGTGGGAGTGGGAGCCCAAGACCAATAGGGTCTCCTACGAGGGGAAAGATAAGGACGGCAAGCCCGTAAAGGCTACATACCTTCGCTCTCAACTGAACAGCCAACCTGCCAATGTGAAGGACGACATCGACCCGAATTTCGTCAACGATAATTATTGTCTTCTCTTCCCCTTCCATGCTTACTGGGACACCAGCGCCACCGTAACAGATCAAGGTATGCATAAACTGCCGATAGGCAAGGGCTCGGCCAAGCTGGTAAGAGTGAAGTATCCCTCGGATGGCGGTTACACGCCCGGCGACACCTGGGAACTCTACGTCGGCAAAGACAACCGCGTCGAGCAATTTGTCTACCGCCGCGGCGGGCCCAAGAAGCCGAGCGTCGTCACGGCAACGTGGGCAGGCTACAAGAAGGCAGGTCCTTTGCTGATCTCAACGGAGCACCGCGGCACAGCCGACGGCAAGCCACTGCACCTCTTCCTTTCTGACGTCTCAGTTAAGCTGACCGGCTCGGATAAGTGGGTCAACGCGCAATAAAGGATGGGCGGGTCTCGGCCGTTCGTCACCGATCAGACTACCTGGCGATCACGACGGTGGTGCAGGAACTGCTCAACTTGGGCAAATCGCGATTCGCGGCCATTCGGATCCGCAGCGTCGGGCGTTGCCCGCGAATGATCGGACAATAAGAATCAGGCTGCAGTAGTGCGCCTTGCAAGCGCCGCCGTCCGGCACATCCGCCGTGGCACGACTCACGGAACTCGCAAGGCTGGCACGCGTCGGGAAGCGTGCGGGCTTGGTTGAAGGGCGCGGAGTCTAGAATGTCGAGCCCCATCGAGATCAAATCCGACAGTGGCTCCCCCGATCCCGACCAATAAACGCAGGGCTGTGTCGTGGCTCGCGGGGTAACTCGCACAGTGCTAACGCCACATCCTCCCCGGAGCGGCGGGAGACCCGCCATCGCTCGAACCAGCGGCTCGCCAATTGCGATCACGTCTGTTTCGGCAAAGAGACGCCGGAACCCTTCCCAGTACTCTTCGTAGCTCAGGGCGTAGACGTCCGATCGCACGGCTTGGTACACATTCACTCGCAAGGGAGCGTCAAACTGTTTGGCTAGTCGCGCAACATCCGCTAGACGCAAGTAGTTCGACTTCATCATGACAGCAACGATAGTTACAGGAATTTGCAGCCTCAGACACCGTTCTGCCTGCTCGCGGATGAGCGCCCAATTGCCATTCCCACGCTGTGCATCCTGTTCCGCTTGTGTCGGGTAATCGAGAGAGAACTCGATGTCGTGGAAGGCAGATAGTTCATTGTCTTCCAGAACGGCAACACTATGACCGTTGGAAGTGATGGTGAGCTTGACCCTTTTCGTTTGCAAGTAGGCCAGTATTGCCTTGAAGTCTGGATGCATGCCGTTCTCACCGGTGCCGAGATTTACCGAGCGCACGGGCAAGCGTTCTATGACTGCTTTCACTTGATCGAGGGAGAGACGATCGGCGCGAGTCGGATCCCGGTAGCAGAACGCGCAGGCGAGATTACACTCGTTGGTGAGCCCGAGCCCGAGCGCAATCTTCGCATCGGGCGCCATCACGCGAGATGCGGGCGACGAAGATTGGGCTGTGACGTTGTTCATGCAACTTCCCCCACCCCCGAACCTGCGCGACGTGCCAGCCAGTGAGTGTAGCGGGCGACTGCGGCAAACTCCGGTCGCTTGCCCAGCTTGCGCTCCAGCTCAAAAATCCGCTCGTACTCAGCAAGACGGGGAACCTGTGACGGCAAATAATCCGACACGACCCGTACACCACGCTCGGCAATCATCGCCAAAGACGCCGCTTCAAGCATGAGTCGCAGGCTATCTGATCGAAACAGTCTCACCCTGTCTCCGTACAGAGACTCTTGTCCCCACTCAGTCGTGAGGCTATTTTCCGCCCCGGCCAAGTCGCCGTCTTTTATCGCGGCCTTCAATACCTCGCCCGCCTGGTTACGAACCAATACCGAGATTATGCTAGACGGATCTCGCAAGACGCGAGCCGCACTGCGCAACACGGCACCGGGGTCGCCAACATATTCTAGAATATTGTGGCAAAGAATTACATCAAACGACCCCGCGGGAAATAAGTTGGTCAGTTCCGCCGCGTCACCGAGTTTCAGTTCGATCTTCCCCGAGATCCCTGCTTCTTGTGCCGAGCGCTTCGCGATATCCAGCATCGCTGGAGAGGAATCCAGCAGCGTGACGTGAATGCCAAGTCGCGCCAGGCGAACGGCAGTCGCTCCCGTGCCGCAGCCGAGATCAAGTGCACACAACCAAGGTTTGGCCGGCGAGGGAAGAAAATCCTGGAGGTTGGCAAAGGCCAATTCGGAGCGCAACCGGCCCCCGGGCGTCTCGAGGTAGGCGGCGTACTGGTTTGCGCCGCTCTGGAAGCGTTCACTGTCGGACCTGGCAGTCATCTTCATGCGACCCTCAAGCGTGGTGCCAGAGGTCAGTGTCATGGACACTGTCATTATATTCGAGCCTCCGTACGATAACTCCCGCGCGATCGGCAACTCGGAAACATTGGCACGACGCGGAAAAATTACCCTATTGACGACCGACGGGTTGTAGGTTCGAGTCCTAATTCCATTCCGCAAGATGGCTCATTGTGATTCCAATTGAGTTCTCTAAGCTTATCTAACCCTTCAGCTTTGGATGGCTGCCTAACACCTCATTTTTCAAAGCCTTTGTAACCGAATACGTGTTTGTTCATATGCAACCTTCTTGAGCACTTGAAGCTTTTGTTGACCATAGATTCGAAGGCTTCGCGTCCTCTGATCACTCGGCGGAAAGAACGCTCAACTCTTATAAACCTTCGCGCTTTGTATTCCGTTAATCAGCAACTCCTGTTTTTGCGAGTTGGTCGCCTTGCCTGCTATGTTTATTGGCGACTAGGATGCGCAGCTAACGAAGGAGTTCCAACCATGTCCCCCACCACTGAGGCGACCAAGCAATTGATCAACTACCGCGTTGAATCCGGCGTTGCCGTTATTGAGATGTCTGACCCGCCTGCCAACGCCTACACCTATGAGATGAACCTGCAGATGGATTCGGCTATCCTCAAAGCGCGCATGGACAACGACATTTACGTCATCGTCCTCACCGGTAGCGGCGACAAATTCTTTTCCGCTGGCGCCAATATCGGCATGCTCAACGCCGCCGAAGCGACATTTAAATATTATTTCTGCCTTCAGGCGAATGAGATGTTGTTGCGCCTTGAGAACACGCCCAAGCTGGTGATCGCGGCCGTCAATGGACACTGCGTCGGCGGAGGACTTGAGATCGCTATGGCCGCGGACCTTCGCATCGCCCGCAAAGACGCTGGAAAAATGGGATTGCCTGAAGTCAACCTCGGCGTGTTGCCCGGGACTGGAGGAACACAGCGGCTCTCGCGCATTGTGGGCAAATCGAAATCCATCGAGTTGATGGTCACGGGCAGCACCTTTACATTTGAAAAAGCAAAAGAACTCGGTTTGGTGAATGACATCTTCGCGAAAGAGAATTTCATGTCCAGCGTGATGGAATATGCGCGGCAGTTCTGTCCGCCAAACAAAGCCGCAAAGGCCGTGGGACGAATCAAGCGCGCCGTCCAATCCGGTTGGGAGATACCGCTCGAATCCGGGCTGGCACTGGAGCGTGAAGTCCAGCAGATCCTTTTCCAAAGCGACGACGCCAAAGAGGGCATCTCCTCATATATAGATAAGCGTCCAGCGACGTTCACGGCGAAGTGACGGCCACCGGCAAACAATCCGGCTCCGCAAACTTCACCCTCGGCGAACTCATGGTCGCGGCCGCGGCACGTGAGATCCGCGACGCGGAGATCGTATTTGTCGGCATGCGTCTGCCGCTGATTGCATTCGTCGTTGCCAAGCGCACGCATGCTCCCAATGCCACCGGCCTGTTTGAAAACGGCGTCATCCGCGCGACTCCTTCCAAAGAGTTGATCTACACCATGGCTGATCCGCCCAATATCTTGCAAGCTACGCAGTGCCTGGACATGATGGGCGTGATGACCTATCTGCAATCAGGACGCGTCCATTTGGGATTTCTCGGCGCGGCGGAAGTCGACCGCTTCGGCAATCTGAATTCAACGCAAGTTACGGGCAAGAAGGGATTGGTGCGGCTGCCGGGTTCCGGTGGCGCGTGTGACATCGCATCTCTGGCGCAGAGGTTTGTCGCTATGATCGACCATTCCAAGCATCGCCTACCTGAACGCGTGAGCTACATCACGAGTCCCGGCAACGGCGAAGGCGGCGGATGGAGAAAGAAAGTAGGATTGCCGCGCGGAGGGCCCGCCGCTGTAATCACAACCAAAGCTGTGTTGCGATTCGACGATAGCGGTGAAGCTTATTTGGCCGCGCACCATCCCGGAGTTTCCGTTGAAGACGTTGTCGCTAATACAGGATGGAAGTTGCGTGTCGCCGATGATGTAAGTGAGACCGTTCCGCCAAGTCCCGAAGAGCTTGCCGTGATTCGCGATTACGATAAAGAAGGGTTCTGGACGAAGTAGAAGATGAGAAACTCTGGGATCATCGTCATTATATTTTTCGTCTGCTCCGCCATTCAATCTGTTGCGTGTGGCTTCGAGAAATCAAAATTGACTGCGAACTGGAAGTTCGCCCAGGAGGGCAGCCGCATTCGGAGTATTTCGGCGGTTCAGCCTGTTATTCACGATACTCTTTCGGATTTAGGCGCCCGAGTTATCACGTACAAAGATCGCGGGCTGTTGGTGAAAGCCGCCGATGGAAACGGGTGGTGGCTCTTTGAAAAAGTGTTTGAGTATTCGCGCAATGGACGCCCATTTGCGGTTCATACCTCCGTTGGATTCGCGCACGTTGAAAAAGGGAAGATCGTGTCCATCGCGGGGTGCAAGATGAATATTATTATCTACGACGAGGATGGCGACGGTAGTTTTGAGACTGTTGTCCCAGACGCATTCAAAGTTGATCATGTACCCGCTTGGGTCTCGAGGCAGAAAGAAAACTAATGCCTACCCGCTTTGAGAAGATTGCATTCGCTTACGAACGCAACGCCGCCCACATCACTCTCAAGAACCCTCCTCTCAATGTCATTGACATATTAATGATGGAGGAACTGCTCACGGCCATCCGCGAAGCCGAGCAGCGGCCAGAGATCAACGCCATCATCTTCAAGGGCGAGGGCAAATGCTTTTCCGCGGGTGTGGATATCGCGATTCACACTCCCGAAAAGATTCAGGAGATGTTGAGCAAGTTTCACGCGGTGATCCTGGCGATTGCGCGCTCGCCGAAGATCAGCATTGCCAACGTACATGGAAATTGTTTAGGTGGCGGCGCCGAACTCGCCATGGTCTGCGATGTCGTCTACACAACCAATGACGCAACCTGGGGATTTCCGGAGATCAAACTAGCGTGTTATCCGCCGGTTGCTTGCGCCGCGCTGGCTGCACTGGTAGGGCAAAAGCGCGCAACCGAGCTGATCGTCACCGGCGACACCTTCACTGGCCGCGATGCCGCGCGGATGGGACTGGCTACCGCATGCGGCACGCACGGAGAGTTGGAACAGAAGACGGCTGAACTGCTGGCGAAATTAGCAAAGCTTTCCGCGGCCGCACTCGCCGTCACCAAAAAAGCAATCTACACCTGGGACGGCCTCCATTTGGACAAGGGAATCGCGCGTGCTGAAAAGATTTATTTGGAAGAGTTGATGAAGACGGAAGACGTGAAAGAGGGCGTTGCTGCCTGGATAGAAAAACGCGAGCCGAAGTGGAAGGGAAGATGAGCAAACTCCAATCGCTCTCGGCCGCCATCTCCACCCACGTCCCTGACGGCTCATCCGTCGCGCTGGGACTTCAGCTTGAGCAGATGATCCCGTTCGCTGCCGGGCATGAGATCATTCGACAGAAAAAGCGCGGGCTCACTCTCATCGGGTCCATCTCCGATATCCTCTTTGACCAGATGATCGGCGCCGGATGCGTGGAGAAGGTGATCGCAGCATGGGTGGGAAACGTGATGATGGGGTCGGCCTACAACTTTCGTCGCGCGGTTGAGAACGACGAAATCAAGGTTTTCAATCTCACCAACTTCACGATTGCGCTCGCGCTTCAAGCCGGTGCCATGGGCATTCCTTTTCTGCCGACGCGCACTGCCCTGGGTAGTGATGTCCCCAAGAACAATCATTTCTTCTATCAGATATTTTCTCCCTTTGAAGGCAAGGAGCCACTGCTTGCAGTCCGAGCGCTAGCGCCGGATGTTGCCATCGTTCACGTCCAACGTGCCGACGCCAATGGCAACGCGCACTGCTGGGGGAATTTCGGAGTCATGCTCGAAGCGGTTCGTGCGGCCAAGAAAGTAGTCCTCATTGCAGAAGAGATTGTTGCTCCGGAGGTCATCTCCAGCGACCCCAATCGAACGGTTATTCCCGGTTTTCTTGTCACGGCAGTAGTTGAGTCGCCCTTGGGCGCGCATCCTTCACCGGTGCAGGGCTACTACAAACGAGACGACGCGTTCTTCAAGCAGTATCATGAAGAGACGAAAACAAAAGCAGAGTTCGACGCCTGGGCTGACCGCTGGATCAACAAAGTTGCCGACCGAGAAGCCTATGCAAAGTTGCTGGGGAAAGAGCACGTCGCGAATCTTGGGGTGAAACAACACGCTTATGCGGCGCCGACAGATTATGGGTATTGAACCCCAGAGAACACCAAGACAGCAGGCGAAAACGTTCTACCGAATATTGACCGCTAAATGCTAACTGCTAAGGGCTGATTCTGAATGCTTGACTACGAAATCACCGCCGAAGAAACACAGGCCAAACTGAAATCCGGCGAGACGATCACGCTGCTCGATTGCCGCGAGCCCTGGGAGTACGAGGCCGCGCACATTGAGGGAAGCAAGCACATTCCTATGGGCGACATCCCCGCGCGCGCGAACAATGAGCTTGATCCTGACCAGCACATCATCGTGGTGTGTCATCATGGAGTACGCTCCATGAACGTGACGGCTTGGCTGCGACAGCAAGGATTCGAGATGGCACAGTCTATGCGAGGCGGTATCGACCACTGGTCTCGGGCGATCGATCCAACGGTGCCGATATATTAGGAGTGTTGTCATCCCGAGCGCAGCGAGGGATCTGCTTCTGGTTTTACTGAAAGCTGAGAGCCGACAGCCCAATTTCAAATGAACAAAGAACTCATCGAACTAAAAGTGAATGGTCGGCGACACGAAGTCGCCATCGAGCCGAGCAAACTCTTGCTCGACACGTTGCGTGAAGACCTCGGCCTGACCGGCTCCAAGCGCGGATGCGATGACTCTTCCTGTGGCGCGTGCACCATTCAGGTCGACGGTACACCTATGCTCTCTTGCACCATGATCGCCGCTGGATATCAATGTGAGCACGGCGGAAACGAGATCACTACGGTGGAGGGTGTCGCCGAGCACGGGGCGCTGGCGGCCATCCAGAAAGCTTATGGCGATTGGGGCGGTTCTCAGTGCGGATTCTGCACTCCCGGATTCATGATGACGGTGCGCGCGCTGCTGGAACGCAATCCCGAACCCAGCGATGAAGATATTCGCCACTCACTCAGCGGAAACCTCTGCCGATGCACCGGCTACACCCAGATGTATCAGGCCATCAAGGCTGCGATCCAAGCGGAGCAGAAGGGAATAGCGGCGGGTAAATGAGCAATTCCCTAAAAACCGATTTCTCCGTGATCGGCAAGCCAATCGCCATGATCGACTCTGCCGGCAAGGCCACCGGACAGGGCAAGTACGCAGACGATCTCTCCGCGCCGGGAATGCTCATCGGCAAGATCCTGCATTCGCATCTGCCGCACGCGCTGATCAGGAAAATCGACGCCTCGCGGGCACTGGCTCTTGAAGGCGTGGTTACGGTCGTAATCGGCACGGACGCGCCGAACACCTACGGAATCCTTCCCGTTGGACACGACGAGACCGCTCTCGCTGTCGAAAAAGTTCGCTACGTCGGTGACAATGTGGCTTGTGTCGTCGCCGAATCTGAATCCATAGCGGAAACAGCACTTGAGTTGATTGACGTGGAGTACGAACCGCTGCCCGCTTGGTTCGATCCCGAAGACTCGATGAAGGCGCAAGCGAACTTCATCCATGAGCAGCGTCCTAACAACATCGAGAAGGACTACCACCACATCTTCGGTGATCCAGATGCCGGATTCGCACAGGCCGACGTCGTGCTCGAAGGCCGCTACATCGCCAATGAAGTCACGCATGCGGCGATGGAGCCGCATTGCACGCTGGCGGCATTTGAATTCGATCCGCAAACCGGAGGCGAAGGACGACTCACCGTTCAATCGTCCACGCAGGTGCCGTACTACTTGCAGCACAAGCTGTCCATTGTGCTAGACATGCCCATGTCGCAGATCCGCGTGATCAAGCCGCTGGTCGGCGGGGGCTTCGGCGGCAAGAGCGAGATCATTCCGCTGGAGATCATCGCCGCCGTGGCCGCGCGAAAAGCCAAGGCCCCGGTGAAGATCACGTACACGCGCGAAGAAGTTTTCCTGGCGCATCGCGGACGCCCACGCACCATCATTGACCTGAAGACCGGAGTGAAGAAGGACGGCAGCATCACTGCCGTCGCCGCAAAAGTGATTCAGGATGGCGGGGCGTATTGCTCGTACGGCGTGGTGACTATCCTTTATTCAGGCGCGCTGCTCGGCGCGCTCTATGACATCCCGAATATCAAATATGACGGCTACCGCGTGCTCACCAACAAGCCAGCATGCGGCGCCATGCGCGGACACGGCACCGTTAACGTCCGCTTCGCCTTCGAATCGCAACTCGATGAACTCGCCGGCAAAATCAACATGGATCCCGTTTCCATCCGCCGCAAGAATTTGCTGAAGCCGCCGTGCATCACGGTGAACGGACTTCGCGTCCAGAGTTACGGCTTGCCGGAATGTATTGATGTTGTGGCGCGCGAATCGAAGTGGGCTGAGCGCCGTACCAAACTTGGCAAGGGACGCGGACTGGGCATGGCGTGCAGCCATTACGTAAGCGGAGCGGCCAGTTCCATCATCCGTTCGGACATGCCGCACTCCACGGTGAATATCAAGATAGATCGCGATGGCGGCGTCATTATATATACGGGCGCCTCGGATATCGGCCAGGGCTCAGACACCATGGTCGCGCAGATCGCCGCTGAAGTTCTCGGCTGCAAGATGAATCGCATCAAGGTCGTCGCTGCAGATACTGATCTCACTCCTGTCGACATCGGCTCCTACTCCAGCCGCGTCACATTCATGAACGGCAACGCCACTCTGCGCGCAGCCGAGGACATCAAAAAACGAATCGTCGCTGCTGCAGCAGCGAAGATGGCGTGCGCTCCGGAAGACGTCCTCATGCGTGACGACATCGTTTATAAGCGAGGCGTCGACCCAGTCGCGCCAAAGTCCATCTTCCAGAAAGTTCTGGGCACTTCTCCATCAGACAAAGCGCCCACTGTCTCCGGACACGTTGAAGGGCAGATCCTTCGCGGCTCCGTGCAGCAGAAGCGGAAAGAAGAAGGCCCCAAAGAGCGCATGAGTTTTGAAGAGGCGGTCACCTCCGCCATGGATAACACCGGCGCGCTCGGCGGCACCGGCTCCTACGCGCCTCCACTTGAGGCGAAGGGCGGCAAGCACAAAGGGGGCGGCGTTGGTCCCTCGCCCGCGTATTCGTACTCCGCGCAAGTTGCGGATGTGAGCGTCGATGAAGAGACCGGCGAAGTCACCGTCCACAAGATCTGGGCCGCACACGATTGCGGACGCGCACTCAATCCCGTCTCCGTCGAAGGCCAGGTGATCGGATCAGTGTGGATGGGACTCGGCCAGGCATTGCAGGAAGAGTTCGTCTGGAAAGACGGTCTGCTGATGAACCCGACGATGCTCGAATACAAATCGCCGTCGTCAACCGAATCGCCGGAGATCGAATGTTTTATCGTCGAGAGCATTGATCCCGAAGGTCCATTCGGCGCGAAGGAAGCCAGCGAAGGTTCACTCGCTGCCGCTATTCCAGCAGTTGCGAACGCCATTTACGATGCTGTCGGCGTGCGACTTCGTGAATCGCCATTTACTCCCGAACGCGTGCTCTCTGCCATTCGCGCGAAAAATGGACAGAAAAAGATTGAGATGACCAATCGTGTTGATCCGACGGCTCCGCACAAGTTGCGTGAGCACGGTGGCTCGTTGTGGTTCAAAGGAAAAGGTCCGCAGCGACACGCGGATGATCCGGCGCGAAGGACAACAACCGAAGCCATCGTGGGCGACGACTAACGAAAATGTCCCTACCCACATTCAAACTACTGCGCCCGCGCACCGTCGAAGAAGCATTCGGCATGTTTCATCGCTATCAGGTCGACATCCAAATCTGTGCCGTCGGTACTGTTCTTATTCCTTCTATGAAGCAACGTCTCGTCGCTCCCAAATTTCTGATGGACATCCGTGGAATCGAAGGCCTGGAACGAATCCGTGTAACACCCGGTCTGGGCGTAGAACTCGGTGCGCTTACCACACTGAGCGCAGTGGAAGATTCAGGATTCGTCCATCGACACTATCCCGTACTGCATGAAGCGGTGAAAACGGTGGCTTCCCCCATCCTGCGCAACATGGGCACTATGGGCGGCAACATCTGCCTGGACACGCGATGTCTCTGGTACAACCAGTCCCTGCAGTGGCGCAAGTCTTGCGGCTTTTGCATCAAGAAAGATGGCGACCTGTGTCACGTTGCGCCCGGCGGAAAAAAATGTTGGGCGGCTTTTTCCGCTGACACTCCTGCAGCGCTCTTGTGTCTCGGCGCGGAAGTGAATATCGCCAGTCCTTCAGGATTCCGCCGAGTTGCTATCGCCGACCTCTACACGAACGACGGCGTCAGCCGCATCAAGCTCGCGAAGAACGAAATGATCACCAGCATCTACCTGCCTGAAAGCAGCGCCGGATTCAGCGGAGCGTACAAGAAATTGCGCATCCGCGGTTCGATTGATTACCCGCTTGCCGGAGTGGCTGTGGCCTTGAAGAAGAAGGGCAACGTGGTTGAAGACGCTCGAGTCGCGATCACCGGCGTCAATCCCGCACCGCATCTTGTTCCGGACGCCGTCCACGCACTCGCGGGCAGGGAAGTGAATGAGCACGCGGCGAATGTTGTCGGGGAACTGGCTTCCCGCGTCGCAAAGCCGCTGACTACGAGTCTGCTCACTCCTGAGTATCGTCGCGAGATGATCCGCGTGTACACTAAGCGGGCTGTAATGGCAGCGGCTGCAGCCACTAGCAATTAGCAGTCAACAGCAGATTCCGGAAAGTTGTTTTCTCCATCCACGTTCATCCGCCAGAATCAGCGGGCAAAGTAGGCTTGGAAGGAAATCCAGATGACAAAGGCGCAAGAAGCGCAGAACAAGGCCCAAACGAAAGAAGAGCTTCAGAAGTACCTGCATCAGACCCGTCAGGATTTCGTCAACTCCGTTAAGGGACTCTCCGAAGCACAGCTGAAGTTCAAACCCGCCCCTGACAGGTGGTCGGTCATGGAAGTCTCGGAACACGTTGCTTTTTCCGAAGATTTTGCCGGTCGCGGGACAATGAAGATGATGTCGGCTCCCGCTTCCGACAAAATGGCCGAGATGCATGGCCAAGAGGACAAGCTCGTTGCGGGCATCACCGATCGTTCGCATAAATTTCCCGTTCCCGATGCTTTCAAGCCGACCGGCAGATGGTCCACTCAAGCCGACATTCTCAAGGCATTTAACGCCAGCCGCGACAAGAACCTCGAATTTGTAAAAAGCACTTCAGAAGCTGATCTGCGCAGCCGTATGGGCCAAAGCCCACTGGGTGAACTCGATGCGCATGGGTG
Organism: Acidobacteriaceae bacterium; assembly: GCA_025462925.1. Lineage (GTDB taxonomy): Bacteria > Acidobacteriota > Terriglobia > Terriglobales > Acidobacteriaceae > JAICLA01. The sequence goes on along the minus strand of JAOAPL010000014.1, from coordinate 4,950 downwards.
GATGCTCTTTATGGCTGGCCACTCCGCACGACATACGAAGCAGATCGAAGAAATGAAAGCCGATCCGAATTTTCCAAAATCGTAGCCAGTTAGGAGCGGGCGGTTACGATTCTGATCTGGTTTGCCTCTCATATATGCGCAAGAAGTTTTTGAACTTGAAAGGAAAGATGATGAAACTGAAAATCACCGCACTACTTGCGGTCATGCTGTTTACTTCCACGGCTTTCACCCAAACCGCTCCTGCCGCCAAGACTGAAGCGCAAGAGGCCCAGAACAAGGCGCAGACCAAAGAAGAACTCTTGAGGTACATGCAGCAGACGCGCCAGAACTTCCTGAACTCCGTCAAAGGACTCTCTGAAGCACAACTCAAGTTCAAAGCAGCCCCGGACAAATGGTCCGTGATGGAAGTCTCCGAACACATCGCGCTCTCGGAAGATCTACTTGGCGGAATGAGCATAAAGGTGATGTCTGCTCCCGCAACCGAGAAGAAAGCGGAGATGTACGGCAAGGAAGACAAGCTCATTGCCGGCGTCACTGATCGTTCGCAGAAAAGACAGGCTCCAGACGTGCTCAAGCCTACGGGCAAGTGGGCCACGGAAGCCGACATCCTCGCGGCATTCAATGCCAGCCGAGATAAGAACGTGGATTTTGTGAGAAAGACCTCTGAAGAGGACATGCGCAGCCGCATGGAGAAGAGCCCCGCCGGTGAGCTCGACGCACATGAATGGATGCTCTTCACGGCCAGCCATTCCGCCCGCCACACGAAGCAGATTGAAGAAGTGAAGGCCGACCCCAATTTTCCGAAAAGCTAGGTAGCTGTTAGCCATTAGCTTTTAGCTCTAGCCCATGTCGCAGATGGCCGTGGATTGAAGTAGTCCACGGCTTTTGCTTTGTCCTCATCTTTCTTTTATCTTTCTTGCATCCGGTTCGCCCTTGGTTTTCGCTAAGAGCTAATGGCTAAGAGCTAAATGCTAATTACTGATTGCCACGTCCACATCCAGCCCTTGGAGATGTTCAAGCCCGCGGCGCTGGCCATCATGAAGAAGAAGCGTGCCGACTACGATCAGGTCGTCGAATACTGCCGCTCGCCCAAGTCGTTTCTCAAGCATCTTGACGCGATCGGCGTCGATCGCGCCGTCCTCATCAACTATGTTGCGCCTGAAGTCATTGGATTCACTTCTGAGGTGAACGCGTTCATTGCGAACTACGTCAAAGAAGATCCCAAGCGGCTGATTCCCTGTGGCAGCGTTCATCCTCGGCATACCAAAGATGCTCAGCAGGACATGGACGAGATCGTGCGCATCGGTATCCGCATGATCAAGATCCATCCACCGCATCAGTTACTATTTCCTAACGATTACCTGAACGGCGTGAAGGAATTAGAAGTCATCTACCGGGTCGCGGAAGCGAATGGCATTCCCGTGATGATCCACACGGGGACATCCATCTTTCCCGGAGCGCGCAACAAATTCGGCGACCCCATTTTTTGTGACGATGTCGCCGTTGATTTTCCCAAGCTGAAAATCCTGCTGGCGCATGGCGGACGTCCGCTATGGATGAACTCCGCCTTCTTCCTCGTCCGGCGACACCCGAATGTTTATCTCGACATCAGCGGCATCCCGCCGAAGACCCTGCTCAACAATTTTCCGCGAATCGAAGAAATCGCACACAAGACGCTCTTCGGCACCGATTGGCCAGGCCCCGGCGTTCCCGAGATTGAGAAGAACCTGCGTGACTTCCGCGCCTTGCCGATTTCAGACGATGCCAAGAACCTGATTCTCAGTAAAACGGCGCTGAGCATATGGCCGGAGTAGCAACCTTTGAGGACTAAATTGAGAATCTGCTTGCTTCCAACCCTATTGCTACTCCTTCAAAATCCCTGTAGCGCAACAGATTACAAGAACCTCGAGAAGGCACTTGAGAACCAATTGCAAGGCAGAATTCTGATACTCCGAGGTTTTCCAAAAGACAACAAACTTGCATATGACGCCGAGTTACATCCCATCCAAGAGACTCGTGTAGGTGACTGGACAAATTCGCAGCTTAGGATCGACAAAGTTCAAGCAAAGGGCGATTCCATCGTCATTTCCGGGAAACATGCGAACGCAGGCGACGAAGGAAGTCCATTCAGCACAGGTATGGGGAAAGTTGAAATCACGATCAGCGGGCCATTCACGCAGTCCCATATCGAAATGGCTGACAAAATCCGGAATCAACTTTTCTTGATCGAGCCCCATGAGCTCACAACCGTTGTGCCTCGTCCCTGGATTGTATTTTTTGCCGGCATGATGTCGCATCTCGAAAACAATCCCTATGCTTTCAATCCGCCTTTAGACCCTCAGACGCAAGCACTATCTGACCCCGCCATCGTCGATAAGCTTGCCAATGGCGAGTTCTTATATCGGGTAAAAGGAGATGTGAAGCCGCCAAAAGCTGTCCAGCAACAGGATCCTGAATACCCTGAAGCGGCCCGAAGAGGAAAGTATCAGGGAACGGTAGTGCTTATTGTGATAATCGGGAAAACCGGAGCAGTAGAACAAGTTTTTTTTGCCAGGCCAGCAGGCATGGGACTAGATTACAAAGCTCTTGAAGCAGTCAAGACGTGGAAGTTTCTGCCCGCGACCAAAAACGGTTCACCTGTAGCTTGCGTGGTCAACGTCGAAATGAGTTTCAACCTGTATTGAATTGTTGACCTGCAGTTTTTTTCACAGCGGATATACTCCCTGCCGCCGGGTGCGTATTCGTTCCTTAAGTTCAGGGCAATTCACTCTCCCGTTTGCCCATCTCCTTACAATGATTTATAAAGATAGGTTGCCGTCTCGCGCGTGCGTTGCGCTGTTACGGCTCTAACCAGTTCTCATTCAAGCTATTTTCGGAGATCGTATTCATGTCCACCACACCTGCCACCAAAGGACTCGAAGGTGTAGTCGCCGCAACTTCCAGCATCTGTTTCATTGACGGCGAAAAGGGCATTCTTGCCTATCGCGGCATTGATATCCATGAGCTGGCTGACCATTCCTCATTTGAAGAAGTCTGTTACTTGTTGTGGTTTGGCAAGCTGCCCAATGCGAAGGAACTCGCGGATTTCCAGGCGCAACTCGCGGCTGAGCGCAAGCTTCATCCAGACGTCATCAAGTTGTTGAAGGGCCTGCCTACCAGCGCCCCTCCCATGGAAGTGCTGCGGACAGCGGTTTCAGCGCTGAGCATGTATGACCCGGAATCGGCGAAGGTGGACCACGATTCGAATATCCGCAAATCGATCCGGCTTACTTCCCAGATTGCGATGATCGTGGCTGCATTCGACCGCATCCGCAAGGGGCGAGACATTGTTGAAGCCGACAAATCCCTGTCACACTCTGCCAATTTCCTGCTCATGCTCACCGGCGAGAAGCCATCAGAGACCGCCGACCGCGCTCTTGACGTCGCCCTCATCCTTCATGCTGACCATGAACTCAATGCGTCGACTTTTGCTGCCCGTGTCACCGCAGCCACGCTGAGTGACATGCATTCCTGCATCACCAGCGCCATCGGCGCGCTTAAGGGTCCACTGCATGGCGGAGCAAATGAAGAGGTCATGAAGATGCTGTTTGCCATCGACAAAGCTGGTGAAGACCCGGTCGAACACGTCAAGCAGATGATGGCGGCCAAGAAGAAGATTTCCGGCTTTGGACATCGCGTCTACCACACTGAAGATCCGCGCGCTACGCACCTCCGCCGCATGTCCCGCGACCTGGGCACCAAAGATGGCAAGCCCAAGTGGTATGAGATGTCAGAGCGGATCGAGAAATACATCAACGCCGAAAAGAAGCTGAATGCCAACGTGGATTTCTATTCAGCCTCTACATACACGACGCTCGGCATTGACATTGATCTGTTCACCCCGATCTTTGCTATCTCGCGCATCAGCGGATGGGCGGCACATGTTATCGAACAGCACGATGACAACCGGCTGATTCGTCCTCGCGCGGACTATGTCGGGCCTAAGCATCCGGCCAAGTACGTCCCCATCGAGCAGAGAAGCTAGTCAATAAGAACGCACAAAAGGCGGCCCTCGGGTCGCCTTTTTCTTTGCATCCAAATCTGCATGGCAAGAACCGCGAAAGTCGAGAAGCCTCTAGAGCAGGATGCTTTTGAGTATCCGAAGCTCCGCCTTCCCATCCAGCTGCCATTCCCACCGATGGAGGCGCGCAACGCCAAGCAACTTCCGAAGGGTAAGGAATGGATATTCGAGCCCAAATGGGACGGCTTCCGCTGCCTCGCTTTCCGTGATGGCCCAACGATCGTGCTGCAATCGAAATCCGGCCAGCCGCTCACCCGATATTTTCCCGAACTGGTTGACGCGCTCCTGAAACTCCCTGCCGAGCGATTCGTCTTAGATGGCGAGATCACCATTGAAACCAACGGTCATCTCGATTTCAACGCTCTCCTCCAGCGCATCCATCCGGCAGAATCTCGGATCAAGCGTTTGAGTCGCGAGACCCCCGCCCATCTGGTCACATTTGATTTGCTTGTCGACCAGGACGGCCGGCTTCTCACCGATCTACCGCTTATCGACCGCAAGAACTTCCTACAAAAATTCTGGAAAGAAGTAGTGAAGCCCAGCGGGCTGGAAGAGATCATCCAACTCGCTCCATCGTCCGGCTCCATTGAGGAAGCCAACAAGTGGATGACCGAGATGGCAGATTTCGGATGCGATGGCGTCGTCGCCAAACTCCAGGACGAGCCATATCATTCCGGTGACCGCGATGCCATGGTCAAGGTCAAACGCCTGCGCACAGCCGATTGCGTGATCGGCGGATTCCGCTACGCCAGTAAGAAGAATGCGGGAGTCGGATCCATCCTCCTCGGCCTATACAACGACGCGGGTGAACTCGATCACGTCGGCTTCTGTTCCGGCTTCTCCGCCGAGCAAAGAATAGAGCTAGTCAAGAAGCTGGTTCCGTTGATCGA
>JAOAPL010000113.1 GCA_025462925.1 Acidobacteriaceae bacterium | reverse complement strand
ACTTGTTTTAGTCCGTTGGTCCATCGGACCTCTATGTCTGCGAGATTTGCTTTGCCAAGTCCGAAGTGAAGGCGAGGGTCGTTCGAGGAATAGAAGCTGGACTGGGCCATCACTTCCTGGGCTTGTTTCTTGTTCGCGTAGATGCACGTTACACGGGTGCCAATTGCGCTTCGATTAGATCGGCTGCCGATGAGCTTTATCTTCAGCCAGTGATTGTCGCCTTTCAGGTCGTTAAGCAACAAAGTCGGCGGTTCGTTCAAATTGACGATCAGAATATCGATATCGCCATCGTTATCGAAATCGCCGAAAGCGCAGCCCCTGCTGGCATGCGGCTCGGAGATCGCCGGTCCCGCCAGATCCACGACCTCTTCGAATCGGCCTGCTCCTAAATTCCGGAAGATTATCCTGGGCGTTTTGAACGGATAGGCGGGCACCTGCGATTCGACCTCGGGATAAACATTTCCGGTTACGAAAAAGAGGTCTGGGTTGCCGTCATTGTCGAGGTCAACAATTCCTGCGCCCCAATTCACGAACCGGTTTTCGACTGCAATGCCGGACGCGATCGTGGCATCCTGGAAATTTCCCTTGCCGTCATTCAAATAGAGCACGTTCGTGTCGTCGGCAAAATGGGTCTTAAAAATGTCGAGACTTCCGGTCAGTTTGACATCGCCCACTGCAACCCCCATACCGGCCTGCTCCATGCCGTCGGAGCTTAGCGCCGTACCTGCCAGCAGAGCGGATTCTTCGAACGTTCCATCGTGTTTATTACGAAACATCAGACTGGGGGTCGAGTCGCAAGCGACATAAATGTCCGGCCAGCCGTCGTTATCAAAATCAGCCGCCACTACCGTCATTCCATAACCTGGCGGCGCGTTGGCGATTCCCGCCTCTTTTGAGACATCGGTAAACGTGCCATTGCCGTTGTTCCGGTATAGAGAATGCGTACCGAACGGGAGTCCACGCGGGCCACAGTTCACCGGAACATTCTTCCAGCGGCAATTGCTGTCCTGACCGGGCTTCTTGGCGTGCTCAAAATCAAATTGCAAATAGTTGGATACGAAGAGATCCAGATGACCGTCGCGGTTGTAGTCAACCCAAGAACATCCAGCGCCCCAGCGCGGTTCTTTGCCCAACAGTCCGGCCTGTTTCGTGACGTCGGAGAAGGTACCATCGCCGTTATTCTGATACAAGATATTTTGCCCATAGGCAGTAATGAACAGATCATCAAATCCATCATTGTTATAGTCGCCCACGGTTACGGCGGATGCCCAGCAGGTTCTCAGCAGCCCCGCTTTCTCCGTAACATCAGTAAATGTGCCATCACGATTGTTCTTGTACAGGCGGCTGCTCGTGCCTTCCGGCACATCGTGTACGCGCGAGCCGCTCAGGACAAGAATGTCCATCCAGCCGTCATTGTCAAAGTCCAGAAACGCGCAGCCGCACCCGACCGTTTCAATGATGTAGTCCTTGTGATCGACCGGGCCATAGATGGTGGGGTGAATCAGCCCCGCTGACTTGCCCACGTCGGTGAAACGTGCAAGAAAAGGAAGTCCAGAAGACTTGCCCCGCGGAAGTGCAACCGCCTTGCGGGAGGCGACGCCCTGCCCGAATGTTAGACGACCGAGAAAAGCGCCGGTGAGGAGAGTCAAAACCCGCCGCCTGGTAAAAATCATTGATGATAGTCCGAAGGTTGGATGAGGCGGACACGATTCCTGCGCACTTCGTCCAGGCGGTCCTGGGCCAGAACGTCGCGCAGACGCTGCGCGGCAGCGTTGGCTTCGTCGAGTCGGTTGAGTCGCTTCATGGCCAAGATATATTGATTGAGTGCGACGCGGTCCTGGGAATCTAATTCTAAAGCACGCTTTAATTCCGCAGCGGCCGCGTCGGGCTGATTCTGTTCCAAGAGCAGCTTTCCAAGAGTCGCATGCGCCTTCGCTAACTTCGGATCCAGTTTGATGGTCTTTCTCAGAAGCCGTTCGGCCTCGCCTTGACGGTTCAAGCTCGCGTCCTGCAGCAGCAGATCCGCCAGCAGGAAATTCATTCGCGCGTTAGCCGGGTTGTGCGTGAGGCGCTTGCGAATCAGAGTTATTGCCTGATCAATCTGGTTTTGTTGACGGAGAAGAAGCGAAAGGCCGACGTCGCCATACTCAGCGTTGGGCTGCAGCCGCCGGGCCTGCTCGAAATCCGTTGCGGACTGCTCGACGTCGGATGTTTGCGCCGCAATTGCGCCTCGCAGCGTGAATAAAGCGGCAGAGTCGGGAATATTCGCAATCCCAACATTCACCACGTCCTTAGCTACATCGAAAGACTGGTGCTCCAGGCACAACGAAGCTAGATCCACATAGTTCTGCTCCTGCTTGGGAGCTAACTCGGTTGCCCGACGGAAGGAAGCGATGGCCTCAGCTAGTTTTCCTTGAGCAGCGTAGATGTTACCGGCAAGGTTAAGGATTTTGGCGTCTTCAGGAATTCCCTTTAGCGTGTCGAGCGCCGGAGCGTATTGCTGATCCATGAAGAGGGCTAGTGCAAGTTCGTAAGGGATACGCTGATCCTGTGGCGCGATGGCGGAGGCCGATTGGAAGCGCAGCGCCGCCATGCCTGCATTCCCGCTCTTGAGTAGGCACTCGCCCCAGTGCAGTAACGTGGTCACGCTCTCGCTCGATTCTTTCTCAGCGGCTGCAAAGTGCCGATCAGCTTCGACACACTTCCCCGTCTCGAAAGCTAACTCTCCTGCCATAGCATGTGCGGTCGGATTGTGCGGGTCTTGCTCCAGGACGCGGGAGACATAGCCCATTGCTTCCGGACTGTGAATTCGATAGCTGACCTCTGCCGCGCCTTCTAACGCCGCCAGAAATTTTGGAGAAATTTCCAAAGATCGCTTGAAGCTCTGCAACGCTTCCTGGTGCCGGTGCAGGGATTCGAGAGCTACTCCTTGAGCAGCCAGTAGCCGGGGGTTGTGCGGCTGCTGCTTGAGTCTGGCTTCAAGCTGACCAAGGATCTGCTGGGGGGGGAGCGCCTGTTCATTCTGTTGCGCGCACACGTTGGGGGCAACAAGAGAAAAGCTTGTTATCAGAAAGATTAGATGTCGGACGGGTTTAGTGCGCTTCCGCGCAAAGAAAATGGGGCAAGCGCCACAGGGAGCCTGCCCCATTTTGAAACTAGAACACAAGCCGTGCCCCCAACTGAATTACGCGGGGCGCGTATGTATCGGTGGACTTGCCAAACTGGGAATCATTCAGATCGGCATGGATGCCCTGCAGATTGACGCGATTCAGGACATTGAAGAATTCGAATCGCAGTTGCAGATTTATCTCGTCATCGAACATGTGAAACCGGTTGTTCTTGATCATGCTGGCATCAACGTTGATGAAACCCGGGTTCCGGTATGCCGCTCGCTTGAGATTTCCTTCCGTTCCAACGGTAGGGACTCCAAACACCGAAGCCGGAGCTATCCCGTTAATATACTGACTGCGAGAGAAGCTCCCAGAAAGTTTCGTTGCGGGCACGTTTGGAAAATCAAATTGCACGCCATCGGCATTATAGTCGCCGCCATGTGCGAAGTCGGTTCCGTTGAAAATAGTGATGGGATTTCCTGACTGCAGAATCGACACTGAAGTAAATTCCCAACCGCCTAGAACTGCCTTCATATAACGCATTTGCGGAGTTGGTATCTCGTACGTGCCCGAAAGGGCAAACCGATTGGTTGCATCCCAGTCAGTGGGTGCATCATATTGGCTGAGATTGTGCTGAGTCGGGACCGCATATGCCGGATCTCGATTGACTCGGGTGCCCGCCTGCCCATAATCAGTGACCCGCGATAACGTGTAGGAAGCCTGCCAGGTCAGACGGTTAATCGCCTGCCGGACTGAGAAAATTCCGGCATTATATTTGATCTTGTTACCGTTGAATTCGTAGTACATGGTCCCAAAGCTGGGATTCAGTCGGTCAAGCGTGCCGTCTATGTAGTCGCCGGCAAACCTATTGACGTCAGTGCCGATGAGCCCGTTGTATGTGTACGATCCGCTGTAGGTCGCACTAGCCACCAAGCGGGACGGAAGTTGTCTCTCGACACCGGCGGAATAGATGAGGGTGCTATCCGGCTTGATGTTGGGATCAATACCGTTGGCTTGAGCGCGAACACCGACGAGTCCCCCGTGTGAGTCAAGTGACCCGGCGGGAATCGTCGGGAATGGAAACCCAAAAGGCGGAACGTCGGTGGTACCGAGCGCAAACAAAGGAGGAATTGGGTCCCCTCTATTGAAGGTAGGCGTGATCAGTCCGGGAGGGTTCTGACGAACGCGGTTGTCTTCGCCCAGAGGAATCCAGTTGTGATAGAGACCGATTCCTCCGCGCACGACCATCTTTCCAGAGTTGCCGGGATTGTAAGCGAAGCCCATTCGCGGGCTCCAATTATTGTTAAGCCGTCCAGCGTAAGTGTGTTGCACGGGTTTTACGGAGGCATTTGCTACCCGACTGTCTAGATCGCTTCCGGACGCCAAGAAGACATTTCCTTCCTGGCCAGTCTTGGAATCTGGATGTGGGTTGCCATAGTCATCCCAGCGGATTCCCAACGTCAAGGTTAGATTGGGCCTGGCTTTCCATTCATCCTGGACAAAAGCACCATTTGTGTTGAGCAGGTGGCGATAAGCGCCGTCCGCAACTTTTCCGGTGAGCGGATTGAAGTTTACGCCGTTTTCCAAAGTTGGATCGTCCTGCACCAAAGCAAGCAAATTCGCAAATTGGAAGTGAGGACGGTAGTAAGGCCCGGCGAAGCGCGCATCGTCGTCCCCCTTCCAGAACTCATAACCGAACTTGAACGAGTGCTTACTCTTCACCAGACTGACGATGTCGCGCCAGTTGTAGTTGTTTTGGATGAAAGTCGCCGGTCCCCACGGCCCATTGATTCCTTCTTCATTGTCAATTCCGATGTCTGGAACGTGGAAGGGAATGCTGTGAGAGAACCCGCTGCTGCCCTGAACTCGAATCTGGCCATAGCCGAATTCGTTTAAGAGATTCGGCGAGAAAATATGGGTGTAGCCTGCCTGGTACGCTTTTGTATTGTTATTTCCTACGTCGTGAAAACCATTTCGGATGGCTATGTTTTCAGTATCCAGGTCGGTTCTGTACATGCTGAAGTACAGGCGATCTTTGCTGAAGTACTGGTCCAGACGCACGTTGTATTGGATTGCATTCCGAAATGGACTCGGCCTGAAAGACACGCTGTCAAGTACAGGAAGATTGCACGGGATGTTTCCTGTCGAGGAGGTTCCGCAGCCGGAACCGAACGCCTGCTGTGCGGTCGCGAGTACACTCACCTTTTGTGTCTGAAATAGTGGGTAGTTCGTAAGCAATGAGGTGCCGATGCTGTTGGGAAAAGCCGACTGAGCAAACTGCACAAATTCCGGACTCTCAACCGTATGCAAAGAGGATGCTTGAGAAATCTGGGCGCGCAACAGTTCGACCGAGGCAAAGGCGAAAGTATGGTTCTTGATAATGGGGCCGCCGAACGTTCCAGTCACATCCCCCTTTTTGAAAGGCGCGTAAGGAGTAGTCTGGAAGCGGGACTGCGCCCATAGATTCTGATTGGTGAAAAAGTAGGCGCCCGTGCCGTGGTATTGGTTGGTCCCGGACTTGGTGGTCATTTCGATTTGGACTGAACTTCCGCGTCCATGTTCGACGTTGAAAAGGTTGGTCTGCACTGTTAGCTCACGGATAGAATCTGCATTGGGCGTCAGGTTTGAGGTTCCCTGCAAGATGTTGCTGGTGATGTTCAATCCGTCGATGGTGAACTGGTTCCCGCTCGAGTTGCGCCCATTGCCGCTGGCATCAACTGTCTTTTCGGTCCCGTAATTGTCCTGCTGGTCGCCTGGGGCTCCCCCGCCAACCGCTCCGTGTCCGGTGATGCCAGGAGCAATCGCGACCAGGTTAAAGAAATTTCGACCCGACAGAGGAAGATCCTGCAATTGTTGAGTATTCACTGTGGCCTGGAGACGCGAATCAGACACGTCTAGAACTGGAGCTTCAGTCGTTACGGTGACGGTCTCTGACGCACTCGCAATAGCCATTTTGAAATTAAACGCGGTTACCTCGCCTGTGAAGATCGTGATTTTCGACTTCTGAGTTTGAAAGCCGGATGCGCTTGCGGAAAGTTCGTAATCGGACGGAGGCAAACTGGCGAAGCGATATCCGCCGGTATCGTCTGTGGCGGCATTAACCATGACTGCGGTCGCAAGATCGCGCAACGTTATCTGCGCTTTGGGGATGCTTGCTCCGCTGGTGTCGGTAACGGTTCCTTGAAGACCGCTATTGAATTGAGCAAGGGCAGGGAGAGCCGCCAATAGCATCATGGCTACGAGAATTCTTGACATGAATCGTGTCATTCGTCACCTCGAGGTGCGATCACTACAGTTTGATCGCGGAAGCCTACATCGCTTTGGGGAACTCACGCATGAATCACATGAACTAGTAGGGCGGAGTGCAGATGTACTGGTTGTGTTCCCGGTACCGAAGAGAGGCACGGGTGCTGAGAATGTTTCGGCAGTAAATGGTGCTGGCGCTTCTCCGGGCATTTCTAGTTCATTTGAACTACTCTGGCTTTCGTCTTGAACACCGCGAGAGCCCTAACGTAGACTCGGGTGCACTTATCGGATGGAAGATCACCCACAATTCCGCAAGCTGCCAACACTCCGGAATCTAGTTCTGGGTTGGATCACTGCGGCGGCGCTGGCCTTCTGTCCGAGTTGCGAGCGAAACCGCGCGGTTGATATAGCTTTCGTTCCGCGGACTACGGCGATGGGTTTGTGGGAACCCGGACATCGGGGGGCCGACACTGCCGCCGCAAGACTTGGAGCCCACATCTACTGGAACGCTCCAACTCGCGAAGATGACTTCGAAGGGCAAATCGCGCTAATCGACCAAGCAGTTGCCAAACATTATCGCGGACTAGTAATCTCACCGGATCAAACGCTGGCGCTAATTACACCGGTTCGCCGCGCCCTCGCGCGCGGAATACCAACAGTTATTGTCAGTTCGCCCTTGCCCATTCCGCCTGAAGAAAAATTGTTTTACGTGCTCAACGACGATGAGGCGGGGGGACGACTGGCTGCGCAGCGTATAGGCGAATTACTTCATGGTCGAGGATCGGTGGCCATTTTAGGAATTAATCCTGACATCGCCGGCATCATGGCTCGGGCCCGCAGCCTGGAAGTGTACCTTGGGCAAACTTATCCCAACATCCACATCACCAAGAGAAAAGGCTCCTTTAATGTGCTTCATGAGCAACAGATGGCTGAAGAGGTCCTCAAGAGCGATCCTAACGTAGATGCCATCGTAGGACTCATGTGGGCGTCAACCCGAGGAGCGCTTTCGGCAATTCGGACAAATTCCCGTGGCCAAGCGGTCAAGGTAGTCGGTTTCGATCCAGATGGATTGCCGCTGCCTTTCGACATTGAAAATCTTGACTCGGTGATCGTGCAGGACACCCAGGCGATGGGCGAGCGAGCGGTAGATCTCATTCTTGCAAGCACCAGGGGTGATTCCGTTTCCCACTCGATCAAACTACAGCCTACAGTCGTCACTCGAGAGAACCTGGACACTTCCGAAATTCGCGCCCTGATATGGATGGACTGGAAACCGGCTTCTGCATTTGCACAATCTGAATCGCCATGACGGGCAGAAATAAATCCCTAATTCTAAAAAGTGCCGCGGTTGTCGGCGGAGTGTCTGTCCTTTTGACGGGTCTTTTCCTTGTAGTGTACCTGCGCAATCCCAGTAGCGGGTTGCCGTATCACGATGCCTTCGCTGCGGGCAGAGCCGATGAGTGGCAAGCCTTCGGAGGTACGTGGGAAGTAGTCAACGGCGAAATGCGAAACGACTCCGACGAACGCGGTGCGAAATTTCTGACCGGCTCCACTCGGTGGCGGAACTATTCCATCGAAGCCGACATGATGCTGCTCGGGATGGACGGCGATGCTGGGTTGATTGCCCGCTCGAGTAACGAAGAAGAGGGGGTGGACTCCTACACCGGCTACTATCTTGGTCTGCGCAACCGCGACAATAGCCTTGTGTTAGGCCGGGCCGAACACGGATGGATCGAACGCAGCAAGAAATTGATGTCGGTGCCGGGCGGAATTCAACCCTTTCAGTGGTACCACCTCAAACTTCTAGTGTATAACTGCCAGATTGTAGGCACAGCCACAAGTTCCTCGCAGCCCACCTTCACTGCAACCGCATTCAAAGAGACCGATTGCGCGGAATCTGGCCGCGTCGGTCTCCGTTCGTATTCGTCCGGCGGGGTTTGGAAGCATGTGTTGGTTCATCCGGCGGATCACCATGCGCTCGAGGCAATGCTGGCGCTGGTCACAAAACAAAACCAAGCTAGTGCGCAAAGTCAAACACCCAACGCAGCCGAACCTGGTCAATATCCTTCAACCGGAAGCGCGGAGAGATCGGTTCCCGGGTCGGGCATAAACGTTCGACCAATTAGCGATCTCCGTCTCTTTCCCTTTACAAACAAGGTTGCAGTAACGGTGAGAGGCGTCGTTACTCTTACTTCTCCGACGCTGATTGTGCAGGACGCGACCGGTGGTGTTTCGGTGCCCCGTCCGCATGCGCCTCCTCTCAAGATTGGAGACGAAGTTGAAGTCTCAGGACGCGTACACCCCAGCGATTTCAGTTCCGCCCTTGAGGACGCAACAGTCAGGGTGCTGTGGGCGCGCTCTCCAATGCCGGCGGTGTCGGTAACTGCATCACAGGCGGCAACCGGAGCCTTCGACGCGAACTTCGTTGAGTTGAAGGGTTATTTACGACGAAAACAGTTTGGGCCGAATAACACCTTGGTACTTGAATTCGATGCTGGACCTGAGCCTTTTCGGGTCATCATGAATCGCGGGCGCAACGATTCGTTTTTCAAAGAAGTCAAGCTGGACAGTTTGCTGAGGTTGAGAGGGGTTTGCGTGGTTGATCCTGAATACACGCAGAACCTGACACCCTTCGTGCTCTTGCTACGGTCCACCGATGATCTGGAAGTAATGGCCGGCCCTCCGTGGTGGAGCACCGGCCATCTGGTGGCGCTGGTTATCGGCCTTCTCATGCTCGCCCTTGTGATCAACTTTTTCTATGGTCGCATCGAGCATTGGCGTCTTCGGGCGGTTCTGGAAGAGCGCGAGCGATTCGCTCACGAAATGCACGACACCCTGGCGCAAAGCTTTGCCGGTATCGGATTTCAACTCGATGCCATTCGGAATGGTGTACCGGGCGAGCTTGCTCTTGTTCATCGGCAATTGGATCTTGCCAGCGACCTGGCCCGTCATAGCCATGAAGAGGCACGCCGCAGTATTGCGACGCTGCGGCCCGCATCTCTTGACTCCGAAGACTTGACCACTGCCCTCGAAAGCTGCGCTCGTCGCATGGTAGAAGGTGGCAATGTAAGGGTGGTTACAACGTGCAGCGGCGATGCACGACGCATGCCACTGCGGGTGACCGACACGCTTTATCGGATTGGACAAGAGGCGGTCGCAAATGCGGTGCGCCATGCCCATCCCAGCGAGATTACGGTCTCAATCGAATATCGCCACAATGGTGTGAGCCTGGTGGTTGCCGACGACGGCATCGGATTCAGACAAGCGGATGATCTGCGAGGTTTCGGTTTACAGGGCATGCGGCGACGCGCAGCCAGCATCTCGGCAATCCTGCATGTTGTCAGCACGCCGGAACACGGCACTCGCATTTCGACCACCGCCCCGTTGCCGCCGCGAACCAGCATTATTTCGGGACTCGGAAGGTTGTGGACATACCTGACGGACCATCGACCCAATGCTCAAGAAATCAGACAACAGCATTCGCATTCTTATCGTGGATGATCACCCGGCGGTTCGCGCCGGATTAACCACATTGCTAGGAACGCAGCCTGGCCTTCAAGTGCTCGGCTCGGCATCCGGCGGTGAAGAAGCTCTGCAAATATTGCGAGCTCAGAGCCTGGACCTGTTATTGCTCGACCTGCGCATGCCGGGCATGACTGGAATCGATGTGCTCCTGGAAATGAAACGGCACGATATGCGTGCCCGAGCGATCGTGCTCACCAGTTTTGACACCGACGAGGACATTTATCGTGCCGTTCAGGCTGGAGCAGAAGGATATCTGCTCAAGAACACTTCCCAGGGAGAGATGGTGGAAGCGATTAAGACCGTGCATTCCGGCCGCCGTTACATTCCGCATCGTATTGCATCGCGTCTGGCCGAACGCATGATGCGATCCAATCTTACGGCTCGCGAACTTGAGATACTCAAGATGGTTGTGAAAGGTTTGACCAACAAGCAGATCGCCCGGCTACTGAGAATCAGCAGTCACACGGTCCGCAACCATGTAAACAGTACTATCGAAAAGTTGGACGTTTCTGACAGGACTGAGGCGGCGACTACGGCTATCCAGCGCGGCATCATCGAGATTGATCAATAGTATCTTCCGCAGACTACAGCGGCATGCTCAATCTCCGCTCCGTTTCTCTGATATAGGACACATGGACCATGCGGCAATGACTCCGCTGTGATTACGATGGCTATGAAATTAGACAGGAGCCTATCCTTGACCTCAAGCCGCCGCGGATTTCTGAAGCAACTTGGTGTCGCAGCTGCGGCGTCATCGCTGCCCGCAAGTTCGTTTTCCGGATTCGCCGAAGGCACGACCTCAAGTTCAATGTCATCGATGCGGACCGCGCTTAAAAACCGTGCTCCGCTGGCCCAGAGCGCGTTCTATCCCTTGCCGCTAGGCGCAGTTCGTCCAACCGGCTGGCTGCAAGCGCAATTGAAAATTCAGGCGGATGGTATGGGAGGACACCTGGACGAAACCTGGCCAGATGTTGGGCCGAACAGCGGTTGGCTTGGAGGCACGGGAGAATCGTGGGAACGTGGTCCTTACTTTCTCGACGGGCTGGTTCCCTTGGCCTACATTCTGGACGACGCGCGCTTAAAAACAAAAGCGCAGAAATATCTCGACTGGACTCTGAACAACCAGGCAGCTAATGGCATGCTTGGACCAGGTTCCAATGACGATTGGTGGCCACGTATCGTCATTCTGAAAGTGCTGACACAATACCACGAAGCTACGGCCGATCCGCGAGTCATTCCGGCCATGCAGCGTTACTTCGCGTATCAAGCTCAAGAATTGCCAAAGCGTAAGTTGCGCGACTGGGGAAGATTTCGCTGGCAAGACGAAGCTCTTAGCATCGTCTGGCTGTACAACCGCGCCCCTGACCCCAAACTCCTCGACTTGATGCGGCTGCTGCACGAGCAAGGCTACGACTGGACTGCTGAGTCCGCGAACTCGCGACTTCAGGAACCGATGACCTCTGCCCGGCTCAAAGAGCTTCCGAATGGTGGAGGGCTCAGTGACCTGGCACTGGCGACGCATGGAGTCAACAACGGGCAAGGGGTCAAAATGGGCCCGGTGTGGTCACTTTTATCCGGCTCTGAGGCCGATCGCAAGGCCGTTCTAAGAACGATCGCGGATCTCGACAAGTATCACGGACTACCCAATGGAATGTTTTCTTGCGACGAACACCTTGCCGGACTCAACCCATCGCACGGTTCCGAGCTATGCACAGTAGTGGAGTACATGTTCTCCTTAGAACAATCGCTTGCCATCTTGGGCAATCCGACCCTCGGTGATCGTTTAGAGCGGCTTGCCTTCAACGCTCTTCCCGGAACTTTCACTGACGACATGTGGGCCCACCAATATGATCAGCAGCCCAACCAGATAGAATGCAGCCTTCATACTAAGCCGTGGACTACGAATGGCCCCGAGTCCAATTTGTTCGGACTTGACCCAAACTTCGGATGCTGCACCGCTAACTTCCATCAGGGATGGCCCAAGTTCACTGCCAGCCTGTTCATGCTTTCGCACGAGGACGATTTGGTCGCTTGTGCGTATGCACCTTGCGAGGTCCGAACCAGCGTTCGTGATACCCCGGTTCACGTGGCAGAAGAAACGGAATATCCGTTTCGCGGAAGCGTCGTCATGAAGGTCAATCCCGCGACGCCAGTGAAATTCGCGCTAGGCCTTCGAATGCCGGCATGGGCGGACGACCCCTCAATCACCGTCAATGGCAAGCCTGAAGGTCCGGCAAAACCTGGTTCGTTTGCTCGTGTGGAGCGCACCTGGCAACGCGGCGACATTGTCGAAATCAAATTTCCCCTGAAACCCAGGGTCTCCAGATGGTTCAATGATTCTGTTGCCATTGAACGCGGCCCTCTCGTGTTTTCGTATGGCATCGGAGAGAGCTGGGTTAAGCTGCGCGATCGCGGTATGACGGCTGACTGGCAGGTTTATCCCACATCCCAGTGGAACTATGCCCTAGCAGTTAGTCCGGAGGACGCCGCAACTTCCGTTTCAGCCAAGGAATTTCCGATATCCAAGACGCCATTCGGTGCCAAGCGGGCACCGGTTGAACTTCACGTACAAGCACGAAAGCTGACCACATGGCGATCGGAAGATGGAGCGGCAAACCCGGTACCATCCAGCCCTGTTTCAAGCGATGAGCCGAAAGAGACTATCACTCTCATCCCCTACGCCGCTGCGAAGCTTCGCATTACTGCATTTCCGCAATCCAAGACTTAGACCACTTTTGCCGGGAGAGGCGCGTCCCCCGCGGCATGGTGGATTCGCCGACGGGCCACATGCAAAAAAAGTTAAATTCTAGTCGCATAAAGCTGCTTGAAATTCGAAGCTCGCAAAACGGTCATACCTGAGAGCCGGGATCGCGACCAGACAACATCCTGGGTAAAAGTATTCACAGCAATTTCGCAAAGTGGAAGACGATGGCTTGACCTTCTTGGACGACACCATTCGTATCGAAAAGATCCGCGATGAAGAAAATGGGGCAGGCTCCACCGCTTATTAAAGAGTGGGGATGGAAGGATGGCGACAGTGGCAACTCGGCGGAGAGAAAAACTTGTCCAAAGAAAAAGCAAAAGAACCCACTTGACTCCGACCGGCCTTCTCATGGAAGGCGTTTACGCGCAGAACCGGGTCGTAAGTGCAACCGCGATATTACAGCAGCTACGACGGGCCATTCCCATCGTCGTGAGGTTCTGCGGTCGCATCGAGGCACAAAAATGGTAAGTAAGTACTTACTGCAACGAGTACTTCTCGACAAGTTCTTTGATCAACGCTCATTCCTGTCGACCTGCACGTAAACGCACGTGTGGTTCATATGAACTATCCAGGAAGGGTTGAAATGACTCATGCGCAAAGCACATGGGACCAGCTATGCTGCTGCCGAAGCGCCGGTGGCAAAAAAGAGCCCTTGCGGAACAGACCAGCAGCCCGACGTCGGGAGTTGTCACTGAATGGTGATACATGAGTGTGCGCATGAAGGATGTGGCTTTACGAGCCCGAGTATCCATAGCCACTGTGTCCTATGTGCTCAACAACAAGATTCAACACTCCATATCCCAGGAAACGGTTACGCGAGTTCGCGAAGCGGCGCACGCGTTGAATTACCACGCGAATGCAGACGCCCAGCGCCTCGCTCGCCGCCGAGCGAAATAAGTACCTCTTTGTGGCGTCGGACCGCCCCACTCTATCTGGCAAGATTTTGTGAAGAGGTTTGAAGTCACGGTTGAAGAGAAGTATGCTGCCTGAGCCAAGAACCGCCGCACCAATCTATCTCCATTCCCGATCCAGAAGAACCGTAGTTCTAATGCACCACGCTAGATTGGTGCGCCAGCATCTTGTACCTCTCAATCCTGACGAGTAGATTCATGCCCGGCCTAGGTTGTATATGTGGATGTCTTTGTCCGAAAAAATTGGTCCGTGAGCGTGCGTGATGGACTCGCCCGATTAGAAAAAAACGGGCTGTCACACATCAGGCATCGTGGAGGGGGCATGATTCGATTAAGCAAAATGAAGCATGGGGGCACTCGCAGACGCTCGGTAATCAGCACTGGCATCTGCTCAATATTGGTTCTGGTGTGCGTATTCTTTGCAGGGACTGCAACCGCTCAAGATATCGCCGGTAAGCTTATCGGACGCGTTCAGGACAGCAGCGGGGCTGTTGTTGTGGGCGCCCAAGTGACGGCGCATAACGATGACACTGGCATCGATACAACTGTCGCAACGGCCGCGGACGGAACTTACGCCTTCGAGTCCCTGCACATCGGAAAATACCAGATTAGTGCCGTGGCCGCCGGTTTTCGCCGATTCGAATCCCAGGGTAATGCCATTGTCGCCGCAAAGACGGCCACGTTGATCATCACCCTGTCTCCAGGGTCCGCGACAGAGCGTGTCGAGGTTGTCGGCACCAGTGCGACGCAGGTCGATACGGCGACGCCAACGATTCAGGACTCGCTCAGTGAACGACAGTTAGCAGCGTTGCCGGTGATCGGACGTGATGCCCGGGTGAACGTAGAACTCACGCAACCCGGTGCCGTGATAGCGGAAAACGGAAACAATGGATTGAGAATTCGCGTTAACGGTTCTCGCGGCGCCTCCAACAACTATCAGATCGACGGAACCGAAGCGAATGAATATTTGACCGGGAATGCTGCGGTGCTGCCGTCAGTTGAGAATCTGCAGGAGTACTCGACTATCACTAGCATCGCCGGCGCCGAGTATGGTACGTCGGGAGGGAGTCATCTGAATGCTGTAATCAAGTCGGGAACCAATCGATTGCACGGCATGGGATGGACGTATTTTCAGAATTCCGCCTGGAATGCGAACTCGTGGGAGGGAAATCGCTCAGATACCAAAAAACCAAGTGGCACTCAACGGTGGTACGGGGGCAATCTTGGGGGGCCGGTCTTCATTCCCAAGATATATGACGGACGCAATAAGACCTTCTGGTTTGCCTCATTTGAGTACACCAAGCCGAGCCAGCAGTTCCTCCAACAGCTTCGCATTTTGACTAACGCCGAACGGACTGGTGATTTTTCAAACTCCAGTTTCGGCGTACCCATAGTCAACGGTCAGCCAACCCCACAACTCGATCCAAACCAGTTCTCGCCGATGGCGAAGGCGTTCCTGGCGGACCAGACACTCCTCCCTACTACAAGCGATCCTAACGGACGGTTTTCATGGTTGGGATCTCAGAGCGATGAGGTGAAGGCAACGGTGGTGAAGTTGGACCATCAGTTCTCCGAAAAACATCGGGCCTTCGTCTCCATGTTCCGTCGTATTGACAATCAGATTCGCGATCCTTTGCTTGGCATTCAGTTTGGCTCACCCACCCCGCCGGGCGAAGGCACAAGTGCATATCAGCGTAATAGTTCGACCTATACGTTCAACGATACTTACGCCTTCAATAGTCGCATGCTGAACAACTTGATCGTGGGGATCAATCACTTCGACGGCGGCCCGGTTCGCCAAACGGTGAATGAAAAGTTGAACTGGCAGAACCTGGGGGTCAATATAGTTCCAGATGCTGGCGTCCCGGCAACCGAGGTCGGCATTTTCATCAATGGATGGGGCAGCAACGGGACCACAATCTGGGGAAACTACAACAATCCCAACCCTAATCACCATATCTCCATTGCCGATAACTTCACCTGGATCAAGGGCCGTCACACGATTAAGGTCGGCTACTATCAGCGCATTTTTCACGAGCATACCTCTCAGGACTTCTGCGCTGCCGGCTGCTATAACTTTTCCTCCGGTCAGGTGGGCAGCACCGGGAACCCGTTTGCAGACTTCTTGTTGGGGGACGGCGCGACGTTTACTGAGAACTCAACTGAAGATCTGAAATGGTCCTACCCCGCCCGCGAAACCTACGTTCAGGACCAGATAAAGATTAGCCGAAGGCTGACCGCGACGGTCGGCCTACGGTGGGCGCCCTTCTTCGGCTATCAGGAACAACTAGGCCGCATTACGGCCTTCCGTCCGGGTCAGCAGTCGACAGTGTTTCCGAATGCGCCGACTGGCTTGGTCGTCGCGGGTGATCGTGGCATCAGCAAATCGTCGTACGGCACCAAGTGGCTGAACTTCGCGCCTCAATTGGGATTTTCCTACGACCTGACGGGAACGGGAAAGATGGTCCTTCGTGGAGGCGCCGGCGTCACGTATGACTACTACAATCTGTCTCAAGCCGGCAACATTGGAAATGCCGCGCCGTACGGCTTCGTCTACAGTCCCAGCGGAGTGGCAGTAAGCGTGACTGATCCTTATATGGGACAGCCGGCGCCTTTCCCCTATATAAAACCAACGGCTGGATCGAACGCCGCCAAGACATACGTTTTCACTGGTAATCCGATCATTATTGGGTACGAATCCGGTTTCAATGCGGGTAGGACCTATCAGATGAATGGCACGTTCGAATGGGAACCTTTTCAGAGCTGGTTGGTTCGCGCCGGGTACGTCGGTTCACGGGGCACCCATCTCAACACGTCCTTCGACCACAATGCTCCGGTCTTCGTCCCTGGCACCGACAGCAGCGGAAATCCGATGAGCACGAACGGGAATCAGCAATTGCGCAGGCCGTACGGCGCGTTCCAGCAACTAAACCTGACGTCCGCCGATTCGAACTCGTGGTACAACGCCATGCAGATTGCACTTGATAAGCGATTCGCGCATGGCCTGGCCGTGATTGCCAATTACACGCTGAGTCGGACCGCAGACAGCGGCGACAGCGTCGGCGCATATTTCTCGGCGGGAGCGAATCGTGATCCCTACAACCGAAAGCTCGATTACGGGCTCAGCTACTACGATCAGCCCCAGGTCTTCAACCTCACTTACCTTTGGGAGCTTCCATTCTTTGCCCGGTCTTCGTTCCTTGCTCGCGAGGTCCTTCATGGGTGGGCCTTCGGCGGAACGCTAAGCGCAATCTCTGGCAACGCTCTCACGATCACCAGCCCAGCGGGCTTCAATGTGAGTTCTTCCAACGGCGTCTGGGCGAACTATGTCGGCGGTTCAGTGTACGGGGACCATTCGACGCGAATCAGTTCTGCCGACAACTGGATCAACAAAGCAGCATTTTGTCCCGCCAATTTCACCGGGGCAGGATGTAGCGTTCAGGATCTGAACGCTGGCGTAACCCATCTGGATCTCGGGAACTCTCGGCGCGGCATGCTTCGTGGTCCTGGCAAGTTTTACACCGACATGAGCTTGACCAAGGCCTTGCCCGTATCTGAAAGACTTGGCTCTCTAACTTACAGCCTTACCGCCCAGAATGTATTCAATCACCCCGTACTTGCCGATCCCGATACCAATGTCACGGACGGTACATTCGGGCAGATCAACTCGACACGTCACCCTGGCTACCTTGCACCGGCGTACGGTCGAGTAATTCAAATGTCGTTGCACTATCAGTTCTGAATGTCGGACCCGTAGGTGGCTGTGGTGCTCATGTCAACGAGAGTTGTCCTCCCCCATTGCTTTGTTCTCTGGATCGCTCTGGGAGTAGGGGTTGCTCAGCGCAACCCCGTCATCCGCAGCACCCAGTTTCAGAACGTTAGCGAAGCCTCGAGGGCGAAGGCCGTTGAACTCAACCGCCAGGGGAGTGAAAGTGTCGCGGCGAAGCAGTTGGAGCAGGCGAAAGCTCTCTTCAAGCAGGCGATTCAGCTGGATCCGAAACTGTCCGACGCGTACGAGAATCTCGCCCTGATCTTACTGCTGGACGGCAACGACGTTGCCGCCGAGCATACGGCAATTGAACTCTTGGCTCTCGCACCAGAGAACTACAATGCAAGACTCGTTGCTGGAGTAGCGGCACTCAATCGCAACAACTTTTCGCGAGGGGGGGACTATCTGTTTCGGCTAATCAGGAACGACGCAGACGATCCGCTTCTCATCACAGCATACGAAATCGCTCTGGAGGGCAGTGGGCAGAACGCTGAAGCGGCAAGGTTCTCCGCCAAGTCCGCAAGGCTGCCAGTCAAAGCCTCTGATGCTCTACTTGCTGGTCAGATATTTCGCCAACCGAAACTCAAAGCAATAGCACAGAAATGGATGGAAAACAGCGTCGCAGATGCGGGCGCCTCGGTAAATCCCGAGCTTCTGTACATGCTCGCCGCCATGTACGCCGACCAAGGCAGGAGAACAGACGCCGCTGCCGCATACGGCCAGGTATTAGACGTGAGGCCGGACAACGTTGATGCTCTGGTCGAGTTGTCTGAGCTGGAACGCACCTTGGGAGAGCGGGAGAAGTCTCTGTCGCATTTGTATGCGGCGAAGAAGCTCGCCGCTACCGATGCTTCGACGCTGGTTCACTTCAGCCAAGTCTGCATGCGCCGCAGCATGTATGTCGACGCCAGAGATGCTCTCACAAAAGTTGTAGCCGTGGACCCTTTCAACCGGCATGCATGGTACCAGCTCGGACTCGCGCAATTCAGGATCGGAGAAACGGAAGCTGCTCAGACGGACTTCAAGACTGCCCTCGGCCTTGACGAACATGACGAGTGGTCGCGCGTAGGACTGGGTGCGGTACTGATGAGTCTCGGACACTCGAAGGACGCTGCCGTCGAGTTCCAACGTGTGCTGCAACGTAATCCGCGCAGCGCTGCAGCGCATTACTATCTCGCCGAAGTCCATCGTGCCAAGGGAGAGATTCCTCTTGCTCTGCATGAGTTACAACAAGCTGTCAACTGCGCCAAAGAGGATGCGCGGCCGTTGGCTGTACTAGGACAGTTGCAACTGGAGCAACATGAGTTTCTGTCCGCGAGCGTATCACTCAAGAAAGCGATCGAACTCGATTCTGGGTACGCAACTCCTCACTATCACCTGGCTAGGTTGCTGAAACTCGCCGGAAAACAGGCAGAGGCAGCGAAGGAGTTGGAGCTGTTCAAGAAGTATCACGACGAAGAGAACAAGAAAGGAATCCTGGGGTTGGTAAGTGACGGCAGGTGGGACTACGCCGGATTCTTGCCCTCAAATTGAATCACGCCTCTATGACTAGAAGAGAACTGATGATGATGATGGCCGCAGCGGGTTTCGGAGCTTCGGTCTTGCGCGCCATCCCAGTACCCGATTCCGAGGCCCACGGTGGTTGGGAGAAGTACACCAGCAACCCTGTGCTTGGCGGGCAGTACGGGACTTGTTTCGACATATGCGTTTTGCACGAACAGGGCTTGTACAGAATGTGGGTATCGTGGCGCCCCAAGAAGAGTATTGCATTGACTGAAAGTAAAGATGGTATCCATTGGAGTGCTCCTCAGATCGTCTTGCCTCCTGAGCCACGGACGGGCTGGGAAGACGACATGAATCGCCCGGTGGTAGTGCGTCGCAAAGATGGATATCACATGTGGTACACGGGCCAAGCAGGCGGGAAATCCAAGATCGGATATGCAAAAAGTACGAACGGTCGCGATTGGATAAGGCAATCGCCTAAACCAGTTTTGGAATCAGCCCTGCCGTGGGAGGGTGTTGCGGTGATGTGTCCGCACGTGATGTGGGACGCGCACGAACGCGGGTGGAAGATGTGGTACTCGGGAGGAGAACAATACGAACCCAATGCGATTGGCTATGCGACAAGTACCGATGGCCTTCAATGGGCAAAATATCCGGCAAATCCGGTACTGGCTCCGACCCCGGGAACGGATTGGGAGAAGGAAAGAGTAACTGCCGCTCAAGTCATTTTTTTGAAGGGATGGTATTACGCCTTCTATATCGGCTTCCGTGACGTTGATCACGCTCAGATCGGGTTGGCACGATCAAAAGATGGTATTACGAACTGGGTCCGTCACCCTGAGAATCCAATTGTTCGCCCGACTCCTGGAGGTTGGGACGCCGATGCTTGCTACAAGCCGTACGCCGTCTATGTCAATGGCCGCTGGATGCTCTGGTACAACGGCAGGAACAAGTCATTCGAGCAGATTGGCCTGGTCACACATAGG
>JAOAPL010000371.1 GCA_025462925.1 Acidobacteriaceae bacterium | reverse complement strand
GTGCGCACCTGCTCGAGGCCAATTCCGTATTTATTAAGGACCGCAGGGTTTAACTCGATTCGGACTGCGGGCAGTGAACTTCCACCTACAGTTACCTGCCCGACGCCTTCGATTTGAGAGAGCTTCTGTGCCATGATCGTCGAGGCTTGGTCGTACATCTGGCCTTTGCTGAGCACGTTCGAGGTCAGCGCAAGTATCATGATCGGAGAATCCGCGGGATTTACCTTGCGGTAGTTCGGATTACTAGGCAGGTTCGCTGGGAGGTATCCACGGGCGGCGTTGATGGCGGCCTGCACATCGCGGGCAGCGCCATTAATGTCACGACTCAGATCGAATTGCAGTGTGATGTTCGTTGATCCGAGCGAGCTCGACGAAGTCATTTCGCTCACGCCTGCGATTCGTCCAAATTGACGTTCCAGCGGAGTCGCAACTGCCGATGCCATTGTCTCCGGACTTGCGCCGGGCAAATTGGCCGAAACAGAGATCGTCGGGAAATCCACCTGCGGGAGTGGCGACACCGGAAGCAGGCGAAAGGCCGCTGCGCCGGCCAATCCTATTGCGACCATCAGCAATGTGGTCGCGACCTTTCTGCGCACGAAAATTTCCGAGATATTCATGACTCAATCCGCAGGCAAATACTCCGGAGCTGGCAGATCTCCTGGCCGCCGTGAAAAACGCCGCGCCAAACGATCAAACCAGAGATAAATCACCGGCGTCGTGTAGAGCGTGAGCAATTGACTCACGAGCAAGCCGCCGACTATTGTGACTCCGAGTGGCCGTCGCAACTCCGACCCTGTCCCTGACCCGAGCGCCAGTGGAATTCCGCCGAGCAAAGCCGCCATGGTCGTCATCATGATCGGACGGAAGCGCAACAGGCATGCTTCGTAGATCGCGTCCACCGGGTTCTTGTGCTCCTTGCGCTCGGCTTCGAGCGCGAAGTCGATCATCATGATCGCGTTCTTTTTGACAATTCCGATCAGCAGGACCAGCCCGATCAGCGCGATGATGCTGAAGTCCATGCCGGTAAGCAAGAGGAACAGAAATGCACCGACGCCCGCTGAAGGCAAGGTGGAGAGAATCGTGATCGGATGGATGTAGCTCTCATATAGAACGCCAAGTACGATATAAACGGTCACGATAGCGGCGAGGATCAACATTGGTTCGTTTACCAACGACGCTTGAAATGCAGCAGCCGTGCCTTGGAACTGACCTTGGATGCTGGCCGGCACACCGAGCTCATCCTTTGCGCGATTGACAGCCTTCACCGCTTCTCCTAAAGAACCGTTTGGCGCCAGGTTGAATGACAGCGTGACCACTGGAAACTGTCCCTGATGATTAATGGCAATGGGAGCGGTGGTGCTCTCAAGATGTGTAAATGTGTTCAGGGGCACTTGATTGCCATTCTGGTAGACCGTTGAGGAAGTCGCCGGCCCACCGCTGAACGCGTTTGCCGCAGTGCCTGAAGAAGAAGTACTTGATGACGCAGGCGCGGTCGTCGTGGAAGACCTGCCCACACTCGAAGTCGCCGTACCTCCTGCAACCAGTCCTGGCGATGCGGCCGACATCCCGGAGCGAATAAAGAGGTCGCGCAAGTTGATCGGATCTTGTTGAAACCCGGGCTTCACCTCCAGCACCACGTGGTACTGGTTCAACTGCGTGAACATAGTGGAAACTTGTCGCTGTCCGTAAGAGTCGTACAGCGTCTGGTCGATCATGTTAGGAGTTATGCCCAGCCGTGATGCGGTCTCGCGATCGAAGACAAGTTGTGCACGTAAGCCAAGCGCTTGTTGATCACTGGCGACGTCGCGCAACTCGGGCAATTTCTGCAGCTTCTCGAGCATCTTGGGCGCCCACACATTCAGCTCATCTGTATTCGGATCTTCAAGCGTGTACTGGAATTGCGTGCGGCTGATGCGGCTCTCCACCGATATGTCCTGTACCGGCTGCATATAAAGTGTGACACCAGGAATCTTGGCAAGTTCAGGTTGCAGACGTCGGATAATCTCAGACGCGCTAGCATCACGCTGCTCCAGCGGCTTGAGGTTGATCAGAATCCGGCCATTGTTGAGCGTCGTATTCGTCTGGTCTATCCCCACGAAGGATGAAATGCTCTCCACCGCAGGGTCTTTCAGAATTGTGTCAGCGACTTTTTGTTGCAGGTCTGACATTTCCGGGAACGAGACCGTTTGCGCGGCCACGGAAATGCCTTGGATGACGCCGGTGTCCTGGATGGGGAAAAATCCCTTCGGTATGAGGATGAACAGGATGACAGTAAGTACTAAAGTACCGATGGCCACTAGCAGCGTAAGCGTCTGGTGTCGAAGCACAACCTTCAGGGTCCTGCCGTAATAGGCAATCACTCGTTCAAAAACTTGCTCTGAAACGCGATAGAACCTGCTCTGTTTGTCGGCTGGAGTGTGCTTTAGCAGCTTCGCCGTCATCATCGGCGTAAGCGTAAGTGAGACAAACGCCGAAACCAGGATGGTCACTGCCAACGTAATGGCAAATTCACGGAAGAGCCGGCCGACAATGTCTCCCATAAAGAGCAGCGGGATCAGCACCGCGATCAGCGAAATTGTCAGCGACACGATAGTGAACCCGATCTGCTCGGATCCTCGCAAGGCAGCGCGTAGCGGCGGCTCACCTTGCTCAATGTAACGAGCGATGTTCTCGATCATGACGATCGCATCGTCAACGACGAACCCGGTCGAGATTGTGAGCGCCATCAGCGTGAGATTGTTGAGGCTATAGCCGAGCAGATACATCACTGCAAACGTGCCAATCAGTGAAAGCGGGACGGCCACGCTGGGAATGATCGTCGCCGAAAGCGTCCTCAAAAACAGGAAAATCACTGCCACGACTAAGGCAATAGTGAGCATCAGTGAGAATTCAACGTCCCGCACTGATGCGCGAATCGTGTTTGTGCGGTCTGTAAGAACGCCGACTTGAATGGAACTCGGTAGCGAGTTCGTTAATTGTGGCAGGACCTGCTTGATGCGGTCCACAACGGCAATGATGTTTGCGCCCGGCTGTCGCTGTACGTTCATGATGACAGCCGGAGTGTCGTTCTTCCACGCCGCTTGGCGGACGTCTTCGGGCGCGTCAATCACGTTGGCCACATCGCTCAATCGAACTGGTGCACCGTTTCTGTAAGCGATTATGATCGGAGCGTAATCACTGCTTGACAGCAACTGGTCATTGGCGCCGATCTGAAACGATTGCTGGGGGCCGTCAAAGTTGCCCTTTGCCTGATTCACGTTCGTCGCGACAACCGCGCTGCGCAGGTCTTCCAGATTCAGTCCGTAGTCGGCCATCGCAGTCGGATTCGCTTGGATCCGCACTGCCGGTTTTTGTCCTCCGCTGATAGTCACCAGGCCGACTCCACTCAATTGCGAAATCTTCGGCGCCAAGCGGGTGTCGGCAAGATCCTCGACCTTCGACAACGGCAGAGTCTTGGAAGTGAGTGCGAGCGTGAGAATCGGTGTGTCCGCAGGATTTACTTTGCTATAAAGCGGCGGGGTGGGAAGATCGGCGGGCAAAAAGGTCCCGCTGCCGTTGATAGATTGCTGCACTTCCTGCTCAGCCACATCAATACTGAGATTGAGATCGAACTTGAGGATGACGACAGAGAGGCCGTCAGAACTTGTAGAAGTCATCTGTTGCAATCCAGGCATCTGCCCAAATTGCCTTTCAAGTGGAGCAGTAACCGAAGAAGCCATTACATCCGGGCTTGCGCCCGGGTAAGTAGTGACTACTTGAATCGTTGGGTAGTCCACTTCCGGCAGCGCGGATACTGGCAGTTGCTTGTAGGCCACCGCGCCCGCGAGAACGATGGCGACCATCAGCAATGACGTCGCGACCGGCCGCAAGATGAAAATGCGGGACGGATTCATTGGCTCGAACTCCGCTGCTTTCGTGCGCCCTGATGACTTTGGCGCGCCTTCACCGGTTGCTTGCTTGACGCTGTCTTCTCTCCAGAGCTTCCGGGATTTTGAAGTTGAACGTTAACCTTGCTGCCCTCCTGCAGTTTGTCTACGCCAGTGGTAATGACTACTTCGCCAGGAGCGACGCCGGTGACAACCTCAGTCTCATTCTCATTAGACGTGCCCACCTTGACGTTGGGCACGGTGACTGTCTGATCTGGTTTGACCAAATACACAAACGTTGTGGGCCCATTCCTCTGCACAGCCGCGTTCGGAACCAGCACGACACCGCGTTTTTCCTCCACGAGGAGGCGTGCGTTGACGAATTGGTTGGGAAAGAGCGCATCATCTTTGTTCAAGAAAGTACCTCGCAACTTCACTGTTCCGGTGGTCTGGTCAATTTCGTTGTCGATGGTCGTAAGCTCTCCGCTGCCAAGGCTTGTTCTGTTGTCCCGTTCGAACGCGTCGATTCTCAGGTGCTCTCCTGCACGGAAGCGCTTCAACACCGGTGGGATCTGGTCCTCGGGAACGGTGAATATGACGCTGATCGGTTGAAGTTGCGTAATGACCAGCAATCCGTTGGCGTCGGCGGCATGTACTATGTTCCCGGGATCAACTAGCCGCAGTCCAACCCGCCCAGATATCGGCGAGGTGATGTGGCAATAAGTAATGTTTAACTTCGCATTCGCGATGTTCCCTTCATCGGTCTTCACCACTCCCCTGTCCTGTGCCACCGTCGCTCTCTGCGTAGCTACGATCTGCTGTGCGATAGCGTTATGGGCGAGGAGTGTCTCGTAACGCTGGAGGTCGATCAGCGCGTTCTGAAGTGCCGCTTGGTCTTTCATGAGCTGCCCCTCAGCTTGAGTGAGTTGGACTTCAAAAGGTCGGGCATCGAGTTCAGCGATAGGAGCACCCTTACTCACGGTCTGGCCTTCTCGGTAGTCAACCTTCATCAATTGACCGTCGACTCGCGCCTTGACGTTGACCGTGTACAGCGGTGTGACGGCGCCCAAGCCTGTGACGTACACGCCCACGTCGCCGCGATGAGCCACAGCCGCAACTACAGGCGTGGGACCCGCCTGTCTCGTTTTAGAAGCCGCGGCTGTACTTTTTCTAAACTGCTTGACGCCGATCCAAGTTGCGAAGCCCAGCAAAAACAAGACGGCCAACAACACCCACACGCGGCGGCGATGTTTGCCCTGATCGCCCTTGGGGGGTTGGGTAATTTCTTGCTCTTCTTCCTGAGTGGGAAAGGTTTTCTGGTCCATGTTGGTTCATCAATCTAGGCAAATAGCTGCAGCGGGCACTGCCACTGATTGGGTTCCGGCGGGCGTTGCGTAGTGGCTGCACTACTATCGCGAACACGTCAGCGACGATCTCTGCTGGCTAAGTCTGCTCGCCCAGCTTGATTTCACACATGATTCACACATGAATGGATGCGCCTACGGAGCGGGCGCATGTAAAGAAATGTATTCGCCGCAACAAGGCTGAGCTCGCACAGCTGGCTCTTGCTTCATCGAAGGAAGCCGCTTTGTCATTGGAGAGAGTTGATTGACGGAATGCGCTCGAATAGAAAATGGCTTCAGCATCACTGAAAGAACGATGCGCGCCAATCAAAAATGACGCTTTGCAAGCTCCGCCTGACGATACGCGCCTTTCAACGCCCAGAATATCCATAATGCCGTACAGATTCCAAGCGAGATGTTCGCGTTCACAAATGCCAAGCCAGTCGCCAACACATAAAGCGGGAAACCCATCAAGTAATACTGCGTAATCTTGCGCAAGGCTTGGTCCGGCAGCCCGGCGTAATAGCGACGGCAAATACAGAATCGCTGAACGCTTCCATTCTGACCGTCTCTTTTTCGCCCATAGCAGCTGCCGTATGTTCGATTTAAGAGATGATCTATTAATGTGAACATGTTGCTGTAGGCTCAAAGGTTTCCAGGAACCCATAGGAGTTGCGCCAACTCCGGCTACGCTTCAACGTGCCACGGAACGTTCACAATTACGATCCGTTGATTTCCTTTCAACAGCAACAGTGCAGAAAGCAGTTCTCCACGCTGATTGTGGAGGAAGTACTCATACCAGTGCTTTTCCACCAACTCCGGGACCACGACAGAGAGTTCCCGGTTCGGATGCTTCTTTTCCAATTCGAGAATAAAGTTCACGATCGGAGCGATGACATACCGATATGGTGACGAGATAACTACCAACTCAGGTGCGGGTAATCCAGCACGCCGGGCAGGCTCCTGGACAAGAAGACGCCATCGCTGTCTCATGTCTTCGGAAGTTTCTTCTGTGCTAACTTGCACGGCGATGATCTCTGGCCCGAGCGTAAGGGCAAACCGCAGGGCTTTTTGCGTGACCTTGTTCCAGTCTTCAAGAGGCACTACAACCAGCGGCGGACATAAATTCTCAATCGGCAAAGGTGACGAAGTGGCGAGTTCCCGCGTCACGCACTCATAGTGCTGCCGAACCGCGCGCATCAGGATCACAAATCCGGGGATTACCATAAGCGTGATCCACGCGCCCTCAGTAAATTTCGAGACCATCATGACCATCGTGGTTATGGCGGTGGCCGTAGCTCCCAGCCCATTGATCATCATGCTGTGCCGGGCATGCGGACCGCCCACTCGCTTCCAATGTGCCACCATGCCCGCTTGCGAAAGCGTGAAAGCCATAAATGCACCGACCGCGAATAACGGGATGAGCCTGTCCGTGATTCCGCTAAACGCCACAAGCAGCAACGCTGAGAGGGTTGCGAGCACATAAATTCCATGGGAATAAACCAGCCGCCGGCCCCGGTTCGCAAACGCGCGTGGGAGAAAACCGTCGTGTGCCAGCGCACGGCAGACGCGCGGGAAGTCAGCGAAGGCAGTGTTGGCCTGAAGCGCAAGAACCAGCAAGATAGACCCGATGGACAGATAATAAAACCAGCCCGTCCCAGCGACCGCAGAAATCAATTGCGATAGCACGCTTTGATAGCCAGGCTCTCCTGGCGGCGTTGCCCCAATCTGGTACGAGCGGCACAGATACGCAATCGCTGCCAGGAAGATAATCAGAATTGCGATGATGGTCGTCAATGTTCGGCGAGCGATCTTCGTCTTGGGTTCTCGAAATGCCATTACGCCGTTGCTGACCGCCTCAACTCCCGTCATCGCGGTACATCCGCTGGCAAATGCTCTCAACAGCAACCAGGCTGTTACTGCCACCTGCGGTGAGCCAAGTTTCGGCGGCGGCACTACGGGGATCGGATGTCCGCCTGCAACCACTGTCTTCCAAACGCCCATGATCAACGCAACGGATAGACAAGCGACAAATACATAGGTGGGAATCATGAACGCCACGCCGGTCTCCCGCACCCCGCGCAGGTTCACGATTGTGATCATGAGGAGAATTACTAGGCATAGAGCCAACGTGTGACGTTGCAGATTCGGCAAAGCAGAAACGACGGCTCCTACCCCTGCCGCGATTCCAACGGCGGCGACCAGTATGTAATCCACCAAGAGCGCCGCGCCGGCAAGCAGCCCGGGAAGAATTCCTAGATTCTGGCTGGCTACTATGTAGGATCCTCCACCAGTCGGATACGCTTCGATTGTTTGACGATAGGAGAAATAAACGATTGTGAGGAGAACAATGACAGTTGCGCTGAGTGGAACGATATAGCGTACTTCGAGTATCCCCAACGGAATTAAAACTGTAAGCGCAGCTTCTGGGCCGTATGCAGCGGAGCCCAGAGCATCCAAACCGAAGATAGGAATGCCCGCAAGAGTTCCGATCTTTTCGGCGCGCTCCTCGGTCGAAGCCAATGGCCTGCCAAGCAGAACATCAATGAATGACATTGCCAATTCCTGCGTAGCCGACTGTTATCCGATAGAGCACAGATAAGCGGATGACTGGCGCGATGTTTGCGTTGGTTCCGTATTTCCCTGGAAAAGCGTTTACTTGGGAGGATCGGTGTGACCCCGCGAGGAAATGAAATCCATGAGATTTCGGATTTCAATATAGAATCACTCTCGACACACCGCGAAGGCAACCCCTCGAACCTTGTGATGGCTACACCGGCACTATTCAGTAAACCCGTCAAGTCTGCGCGCACGGTGATGGTCCTCCTCTACCTTTCATTTGCTCTTACCGGTGTTCTTACTGCTTTGCCAGGTCCATTGCTTCCCATTTTGCTGAAGGGATGGACGCTCACCGACGCGCAGGGTGGATCCATAATCGCGGCACAGT
This sequence comes from Acidobacteriaceae bacterium, assembly GCA_025462925.1. GTDB lineage: Bacteria > Acidobacteriota > Terriglobia > Terriglobales > Acidobacteriaceae > JAICLA01. The sequence continues at coordinate 4,112 of JAOAPL010000371.1, read as the reverse complement.
TTTTTGCGAGTATGACCGGTGCGCTCTTCGCAAATCGTAACCTCCGCACAAGCCTTCTGATGGGCCTGTTTCTAATGGCGCTTGGGACGTTTGGGTTAGCGGTTTTGCCCTGGCCCCATCTACGAATTGCGGTCTCCTGTTACGGCCTTGGTCTGGGAATGACCATGCCTGCCATCAATCTTACAATCGCTGCGCGATACGTCGATTCAAGAGCAGCTTCGTTGAGTGTCTTGAATTGCATTTGGGGAGTCGGCGCAATCTCTTGTCCTGCTCTGGTGTTTGTGGCGCAGAAGTTTGCATCCACCAATTCCCTCTTGATATTGCTTAGCATCATTCTGGCTATTCTGTTCGTGTCGATTCTAAGAGCATGGAAGCAAGTCACATGGATCGGCGCGGCGGCAAAGCCCGGCGTCGAATCCGGATTGGGCAGTCAGTTATCGTTGCAGCTTTTGGCGTTGCTATTTTTCCTGTATGTCGGCGCAGAAACCTGCATTGCAAGCTGGATCAATATCTATGCCCAGCGACTGCTTCCAGTTAGCGGCATGCTCTCTTATTTGCCGGTGGCATGTTTTTGGGCAGCGCTTCTCATAGGACGTAGCGTAAGCCCGCGCATCTTGAATTGGATCAGTGACGAAGGCCTATACTTTATGTCACTCATGTCCGCGCTCGTGTCCTTAGTCCCCATCCTGTGGGGACGGTCACGAATCACTGTGGTCATCGGCGCGACTTTGTGCGGTCTTGCATTGGCTCCAGTGTTTCCATTGCTGATTTCATTTGCTTCGGCTGCACTGCTTTCAAAACCTAACAGTGGCTGGGTATTTGCGTGCGCCGGCCTGGGAGGAGCTGTGCTTCCATGGGCGACCGGCGCAATCTCTACTGCCTACCAACTGCGGATCGCATTGCTGATTCCCGGAGCGGCTATCAGCATACTGTTCCTCTCAGGCTTGCGCATGGTTCGCTACGCCAGGCCCATCTTCTTAAAGCGACAATCAATTGTTGGCTGTTGAGCTAATTGTCAGGAAAGTTCACTGTGGTGGTAGGTCACGCTTCCGCCGACATCGCTACGTGGCGACTACACAGCAGTGCGTAATGCAGATAACGGATCTAACCAACGTACCGCAGCCGACGATGACTAAGCAGCTAGCCACTCGTAGATAAAGCTGCGGAACTTCCCGCCTTCCATCACTCGTCGGGTTGCATCGAGGATCTTGATGGAGGCAGCTTCGCCTGCACCGAAGAACCCGATCCAATACGGCATGTGGAATTCAACCGATGCGGGCTCGAATTGGATTTCCAAGTTCTTCATGCGGAAGAATCCGGACTGGAAAAGCACTCTGTGGATTTTTGTGGTGAGTATCGTGCGCGCCGCAGCGTCGTCGAGTGCGACTTCAGGCCGGTTCCGCGAAGTGACTATCTCCATCTCGCTAGCGCTCGGCAGTGATTCGAAGGTGAAGGGATCCAATTGCCCGGAGATCAGGTCGAGCGCCATCCACCGTTGGTCAAGAGTCTTGCCTCGACGTATCGAAACCTTGTAGGCACGAAACGGTACATATAACTCCGCGACTGAACGCAAGGGTCGAAGCTTCTGAATGCCGAGCGCTCGAGAGACTCCCGCCGGCGCGAATGCGCGCTCTGCTTCGCTGCGCGATACATTTGCTTTCAACACCCTGATGGGTTGAGAACTCATGCGCTCCTCAACGGAAATAGACCCACAAGCTGATCACCGTCAATAGCAGTAGTGCGCTCATTGCCAGGTTCAGATTGTGCTGGGCGCGAGTTTCGGTATGCGGCGGACGCTGATTTTGTCCACCTATGGCGATCGTATCCAGTTTCATCTCGGCAGTGGCGAAGGTTAGTCCCGCCAACTTGGACAATTCCGGTGCCGGTGTCGCCAGGCTGACCGCGACCATGATCGAAGCGCAAATCACAAACATTAAGACCGCATAGTGAAGGAAGTTTATATCCAGCATTGCTCTGATGGCAGGCGAGGTAAAGTGATGACTCTTGTCCAGAACTTCAAAGACGAACCGTGTCGATCCCAGCACGAAGCCCGATAATAACGAACTGATCGCACCCTTGCCGTTCATCCGCGGCCAAGTGATGCCAAAGATAAAGCAGACGGCGATAGGAGGGCTGATGTACGCCTGCACAGCCTGCAGATAAACATACAGTTGAGCACTGATCAGTTTTATGAACGGTACCCAAAGTATTCCGAGAATTACGAGCATCCCCGTCGCATAGCGACCAAAGGTTACCAGTTGGCGTTCACTGGCGTCCGGCCTGATTTTCTTGTAGAAGTCCAAGGTGACAAGCGTCGATGCTGAATTGAATACCGAACTCATGGCACCCATCAACGCCGCCATGAGCGCAGCGATCATGATCCCCACTAGTCCCGCAGGCAGAAGATTGATGACCAGCATGGGATACGCGATGTCGCCGTTCTGTACCACTCCATCAACAACTCTGAACTGGTCGCGATAAAGCGCGAATGCGATCAATCCCGGAAGCACGAGGATGAACACCGGAAGTATCTTCAAGAAGCCCGCGAAAATTGTGGCTGCCTTGGCGTTTCCCTCATCCTTTGCCGAGAGTACACGCTGGACAATGACCTGGTCTGTGCACCAATACCAGATACCTAATATAGGTGCGCCAAAGAAAATGCCCGTCCATGGGAAATCCGGGTCCGTTGCCGGCTTGATCATGTGGAAGTAACTCGCCGGAACCAGCGCGCGCAGCTGCCCCATGCCCCCCACATGCTCAAGCCCGATTACTGTGAGAATCACGGCCCCGATGATCAATATCACCGTCTGTACTAAATCCGTATAGATGACTGCCGCAAGCCCGCCTGCAATCGTATATATACCGGTTACGACAATGAGTATCAGCGCAGCGGTCATGGGGTTCCATCCGAGAACTTTTTCAAGGACGACCGCAGCCGCATAGAGGTGGACAGAAATCTTGGTGAAGATGTACGCGAGGATCGAGATGCCCGCCAAATACACCGCACAAGAGCGATTGAAACGGCGCTCGAGGAACTCGGGCATGGTGAAGACATTCGAGCGCAAATAAAACGGGACGAAGACCCAGCCTAATATCAGCACCATGATGCAGGCGAGCCATTCGAAATGTCCGACCGCGAGCCCGGACGACGCGCCGGATCCAGCCAATCCGATGAAGTGCTCTGTGGAGATATTGGAGACGAAGAGCGAGGCGCCGATAGCGAACCAGCCGACGTTACGACTGGCAAGAAAGTAGTCTGACGAGGTTTTTTCTTTTTGTGCGAAGTAGAAACCGATACCGAAGATAATTGCGAAGTAGATTGCGATCACAATGAGGTCGATCTGTTCCAGCCCTTTATGCTGCAGGGCCAGTGTCGCTTGATGCATGCAAGCCTCCTCGTCTCCTGGATATTTCGTTTCGGCGCTTCAATACTACTTCATTTGATCTCAATCACAGCTAGGCCCTGACTTGGCACTGAAACCTTCAGGTGGCCATCCTGGATTTGTGCGGTCTCCGGCTCAGGCAATTTCCCCGCCGAACGCAACTGCTTCCATTGGGCTGCGGTTGGGCTACTCGGACTTCCCATCTTTTCGAAAGCAGGAAGCACGTTGCCATGAGTCGCATCCACCCGGTAAATCTTGGCGCTTCTATGCGCCATTGCCGTTGGGATTTGAATGTCAAACTGCTTAACAGCACCCTGAGTACTGAATGGGGCCAAGTTCCATGCCGCCATTACGAACGTGCCATCTGCCCGGCGGGTCAAAAGCGAAGATCCGGAGTTGAGCTTGATTCTCTGGTCGCCTAACTTATGCATCAACTTAAAAGTATTAAAGGCCGGTTTCGGAACTCCCATTTCAGCCAGCAACCCGAATCCTCCATAGAAAGGCGTCTTGATCACTCCCTGTTCCTCGAAGACGTCTGAGAACGTCCAGTAGGCCATCGTATCCACCAGACCGTCGCATTGACTAATCGTATTTGGCAGCCAAGCAGCCATGTAATGGGAGTCAGTGACCTCGGTCTCGTTCTTGTAACTGGCGTTGTACTCGCTCCATATTAGCGGCAGGTTCGGTTTGGCGGAAGCTTTTATCTGGTCGTGTACCTTTTTTACAGCA
>JAOAPL010000334.1 GCA_025462925.1 Acidobacteriaceae bacterium | reverse complement strand
CTCAAGGAAGGGAATTACGACATCAGCGCCGCTGTCGATTACAACGGCAAAACCTACACCGAGGGATTCACCGTCGTCGGCCGCGAAGATCTCGACACCTTTTATTACTATCAGCCTGCCAATCAGCGGGTGAGCGCTGTCGACGTGAAGGTGCCAGCGAATCTCCGCGTCGGCTACGTCATGGGCGCGGGTGATGACATTCCTCCCGTGCTGCAAAATCTTGGCATCAATCTAAAACTGCTCACGCCGGAAGATCTCGAGCACGGCGACCTCAGCCAGTTCGGCACCATCATTCTCGGCATCCGTGCGTACGATACGCGCGATGATGTCCGCAAGAACAACAAGCGTCTGCTCGATTATGTTTCCAGCGGCGGCACGTTGATCGTGCAGAACAATTTCAGCACCGACGATTTCAACAAAGCGAACTACACGCCCCATCCCGCGCAGCTCAGCCGCGAGCGCGTGAGCGTTGAGGAAGCGCCGGTGCAGGTTCTCGCGCCCGACGATCCCATCTTCAGTTATCCCAACAAAATCACTGCGCGCGATTTCGACGGATGGGTGCAGGAGCGCGGCGTAAATTTCATGACCACGTGGGACGACCACTTTTCTCCGCTGCTGGCTTCCGGTGATCCCGGCGAAGCGCCGTTGAAAGGCGGCCTGTTGCGCGCCCGTTACGGCAAAGGCACTTACATCTACACTGGATACGCATTCTTCCGGCAACTCCCCGCAGGAGTTCCCGGCGCGGTGCGTCTATATGTGAACCTGGTGAGCGCCGGACATGAACCAACAAAATAGCGCGCCGACTGCCGCGACCGATTCGCCCACGAAACTTGTTCGCGGACTTTCGCTGAAGAGCGCCACTGCGCTGAACATGATCGACATGATCGGCGTGGGTCCATTCATCACCATCCCGCTGATCATCAGCGCGATGGGCGGCCCGCAGGCGATGCTCGGCTGGATCTTCGGCGCAGTGCTCGCCATCTGCGACGGGCTTGTCTGGGCCGAACTCGGCGCGGCCATGCCCGGCTCCGGCGGCTCGTATTTTTATTTGAAAAATATCTACGGCGCCAAGACTCTCGGACGTCTGCTCTCATTCCTTTTCATTTGGCAGCTCTCATTCAGCGCTCCGCTCTCGATTGCCTCAGGATGCATCGGCCTCAGCCGTTACGCCGCTTACATTTTTCCATCGCTCGATCACGTCTGGTCCAGCCACGTACTGAAACTTGCGATTCCTCTGCTCGGCGATTTGGAAGTGAATTGGATCATCTCCAGCGGAACGTTCGTCGCCATCGGCGCAGTGCTGTTGGCGGTCTTTCTTCTCTATCGCAAGATCGCCGTCATCGGGCGCTTCTCCATCGTGCTCTGGATCGGCGTGCTCGCTACTATCGCCTGGGTGATATTTGCGGGGCTCACTCATTTCAACGCCGCACGCGCATTCGACTTTCCCCCCAACGCCTTTCATCTCGACCACGCCTTCTTCACCGGACTCGGTGCCGCGCTCCTCGTTTCCACTTACGACTACTGGGGCTACTACAACGTCTGTTTCCTAGGTGAAGAGGTTGAAAATCCGGGGAAGAACATCCCGCGTGCTTTGCTGATTTCCATCGTCTCCGTTGGCGCAATATACATTGTGATGAACATCAGCATCTTGGGCGTGCTGCCCTGGCGCGAACTCGCCGACTCCGCAAAGACCGACACTCGCTTCTATATCATGTCAACTTTCATGCAGCGCATTTACGGCGCATGGGCGGGCTACCTCATTACGGGCTTGATCATTTGGACGGCCTTCGCTTCAGTCTTCTCTCTGCTGCTCGGCTATTCGCGCGTTCCTTATGCCGCAGCGCTCGACGGCAACTACTTCAAGCCGTTTGCGCGCGTGCATCCTGAGCACCATTTCCCGAATGTCTCACTGATGTGGCTGGGTCTGGTTGCTGCCGCCTTTTGTTTTCTGCGCCTTGCAGATGTCATCGCCGCTCTCGTGGTGATCCGGCTAACGATTCAGTTCCTCACACAGTCTATTGGTCTGATCTTGCTTCGACTGCGCCAACCCGATCTCGTTCGTCCGTTCCGGATGTATCTTTATCCGCTTCCGGCGCTGCTGGCCATTGCTGGATACATATTTGTATTGTTCTCTCGCCCGAATTTTCAAAAAGAGATTCGATATGCCGCTCTGCTCATCGTGACCGGCACTATCATCTATCTCGTCCGTTCCTGGCGAAATCAGGAATGGCCTTTCGCCAACAAGCCCGCGCACTAGGAAATCCGAAGGCGAATCATGGCCGAATCAGAAAGTTCGTTAGGAGTTCTGGCGGCGACACCGCAACCCCAGCCGAGGCTGGCTTCGGCCTGGAGTCCATTCCGCGAACCTCTGTTCCGAAACCTCTGGCTGGCTTCCGTCATTTCCTACAGCGGCACGTGGATGCAGAACATTGGCACCGGTTGGTTGATGACGTCGCTGACCTCCTCTCCCATGATGATCGGACTGGTGCAGGCCGCGATGAGCCTTCCCGTCTTCCTCGTCGTGCTGCCCGCGGGTGCGCTCGCCGACATGGTCGACCGCCGCAAGCTTCTCATCGCATCGCAGGTGTGGATGATGGGCGCAGCCGCGATGCTCGGCGTGCTTACGATCTCGCACCTTGTAAATCCGGTATTGCTGCTGCTGTTCACTTTCATCCTCGGCTTCGGTGCGGTGATGAACGATCCCGCGTGGCAGGCGATCACGCCCGATGTTGTCTCTCCGCAGCGCTTCGCCTCGGCTGTCGCATTGAACTCCGCAGGATTCAATGTTGCGCGCGCGATTGGTCCGGCGCTGGGCGGGATCGTGATTGCCGTCGCCGGATCAGGTCCGGCGTTTCTCATCAACGCGGCTTCTTTTCTTGGAGTGATCATCTTCCTTTACACCTGGAAGAGCCGGCCGCATGCGGAACAAATTCCCGCTGCGCGGATACTCGAATACATCAAGGCTGGCATGGCGCACGTGAATGAGACCAAGCCGGTGCAATCGGTGCTGGTCAGGACAGGGCTCTTCAGCCTTTTCGCCAGCGCTTTCTGGGCGTTGTTGCCCATCGTCGCCCGTCCGCATGGGCCGGTCACTTACGGAATATTGCTGGCCAGCTTTGGGACAGGCGCCCTCGCGGGTGCCGTAATCCTTCAGCCCTTAAGACATCGCATCAACATCAACGCATTGGTCTGCGGCGCGACTGTGCTGTTTGCCGCTGCTATCGTCGCATTTGCGTCCGGCGCGAACGTGAAGCAACTCTGCATAATATTGCTGGTTGCGGGCATGAGCTGGATTATCATGCTGGCCAGCTTGAATATTTCTGCACAACAGATGTCGCCAGTATGGCTGCGCGCGAGATCGCTCTCAATGTACTTGCTGGTCTTGCAGGGAGGCATGGCGGCAGGCAGCGCAATATGGGGCGCAGTGGCCTCACAATACGGGGTGCCAATCGCGCTGCGGATTTCGGGAATAGGACTCGTACTTGGGCTCACGACCATTGGACGTCATCGTTTAAACACAGGCCCAGTTTCAATCGCGTAGTCGAGATCAACTCCAGAGGAAAACAAAATGAAAATACGAAACGCAAACGTAATCGCCGCGGCATTGCTGCTTGCAGCCGTCTCCGCCGTCGCTCAGGATCAACCTAAACCGGCCGCGAAGTCTTCGCCGGCACCGACTGTTTCCGCAGTGTTGAACCGCTCGTTTAGTGGTGTCGAGGGGCAATTTGTCCCGCTTGCCGAAGCCATGCCGGAAGATAAGTATGACTTCGCGCCGACCGCCGGCGAGTTTAAAGGAGTGCGCACCTTCGGGCAGATGGTGAAGCACGTTGCGGTCACGAACCAGCTTCTCGCGGCGGCGATGCTTGGAGAGAAGCCGCCTGTAACAGGTGACGACGCAGAGAACGGGCCGGCGTCGGTCAAGTCAAAGGCTGATATCGTTGCCTACCTGAAGGATTCGTACGCGAACTTGCACAAGGCTGCCGCAGCAACCAATGAGGCAAATCTGATGGCGCCGATCGATAACGCGTTTGGGGGTTCAAACAAGATGAATCGACTGGGAGCCAGCATGTTGGCCTTCGGACATAGCTTTGATCACTATGGTCAGCTCGTCGAATATCTGCGCATGAACGGGATCATCCCGCCCGCTAGCCGTCCGCCCGCGAAGTAAAGCCCTGCCGTAGAAATAAAAAAGCCCATCCATTGCGGATGGGCTTTTCTTTTCACAACTCCTTTACCAGGCCCTGCACGCGTTCTCGCGCACCATCGGCTGCCCGGCTTTGCAGCCGAAAGCCTGCTGGAACTCGGGCATGTTCTGCACCACGCCGTTCACGCGCCAACGTCCCGGCGAGTGCGGGTCAGTGCGCACCGACATGCGCGCGATCTCAGGAGTGCGGTTCTCGCACCACACGCGACCGAATCCGAGGAAGAACCGCTGGTCCGGAGCGAAGCCATCGACCTTTGCATTGGGGTCCTGGTTGGCCTGCTGCATGAGCGTGTGCAAAGCCATCAGAGAAATGCGCGCCCCGCCGTTGTCGGCCGTGTTTTCGCCTAAGGTCAGCCTTCCATTCAGCTTCAAATCGTCAACAGCGTTGAAGCTGCTGTATTCGTCGGCGATGCAGCTTGCGCGTTTCTCGAACTCCTGCGCATCCTGCGCTGTCCACCAATCGCGCAGGTTGCCTTTGGGATCGAACTTCCGACCCTGATCATCGAAGCCGTGGGTCAGTTCGTGTCCAATCACCAGCCCAACCGCTCCCATGTTGATTGCGTCGTCCATTGAACGATCGAAGAATGGCGGTTGCAAAATGCCAGCAGGGAAGACGATCTCATTGTGGCTGCCGCTGTAATAAGCATTCACCGTTGGCGGCGTCATGCCCCATTCCAGTTTGTCCACGGGCTTGCCGATCTTCTGCAATTGCCGGTTGGATTCGAACGCGGTGGCGCGCTGGAAATTTCCGATCAAATCTCCGCGGACAATTTTCAGCCTGCTGTAATCCCGCCACTTGTCTGGAAATCCGATCTTGTTGCGGATAGCCGTCAGCTTCACCAATGCCTGCTGCTTGGTCTCCGGTGTCATCCACGAAAGATCAGAGATGTCAGACCGCAGCGCATTTTCCAGCGCGTCCACCATCTTCAGCATCCGTTGCTTGCCTTCCACGCCGAAGGTTTCATCTACGTATGGTTGCCCCAGCGCTTCGCCCAGGGCGTTGTCTGTGGAATTGATGCAGCGCTTCCAGCGCACCGGCAGCTCTTCTTGTCCGGTCAACGCTTTGTCGAATTTAAAGTTCTCGTTCACAAAGTCGTCTGAGAGCCATTGCGCGGCGCCATGCAAAACGCGCCAGGTCATGTACGTTTTCCATGCATCCAGCGGAGTACTCTCAATCACCGTGTTGACGGCTTTGAAGAATTCCGGATTACCGACATTCAATTCGTTGAACGCAGGTGCGCCGGTCGCGGCAAAATAAGTGTCGAGGTGGAAATTAGGGGCCAAGGTCTGGATTTCCGAGACCGTCATCTTGTGGTCAAGGTTCTTGGGGTCGCGACGATGCGTGCGGTCCATCGCCGCCTTGGCCAACTCTGTCTCAATCTTCAATACCGTGTCCGCACTCTGGGCTGCTTCCTGCGGCGTTTGACCGATCAGCGCAAACATCTTGGCCATGTGGTCGATGTACGCCTTGCGGATCGCCACAGTCGCGGCATCGTCCTTCAGGTAGTAGTCGCGATCGGGCAACGTCATCCCGCTTTGATCGATGGCGGCCAGTGTCATGTCTGCGTTGTGCAGGTCCGGCCCCGCGCCGAATCCAAAGATCGGATCTGGCCATGCCAATACCTCTACTCCCATCACCGCCAGCATCTGCTGCTTGTCCTTGAGTGCGGCGATTCGGTCAAATTCCGGTTTCAGCGGCGCATAGCGCTTCCTGTTCGCGGCTTTTTCGTCCATGCACGATGCGTAGTAATCGCCGATCTTCTGCATCACCGGACTGCGCTTGGGATCGTTGGCGCTGGCCTTTTCCAGAATGTCATGTAGCACTGCCAGATTGTATTCAGTCACCTCACTGAAGCTGATCCAGTCAGGATAATCAGGAGGAATCGGATTCTTCTTGATCCAGTTACCGCAGGCAAACTGATAGAAGTCCACACAGGGGTCGACGGTCTTATCCAGATTTGAAATATCAAATTTCGGTGCTGGCCGCGAGACGGGCGCTTCAGCGGCTTTTGCGGGATTGGCCGGCGGTGTGATGTCGCCTTTGTTGGCCTTCTTCGCATTGCCGGCCTTATCAGTTGACGAGAGTCCCGGTTTTTGTGGGGTCTGTGCTGAGGATGAGGAAGGCGATAAAGTCTGGGCGTGGACGACCGCCATCGTCACCAGCATGACAATCGCGAATCTAACGAAACAGTTGCGCATTGTTTCCTCCGTCTATTCAGACATGAATAGTATCCCTCGCACCGGCCAGACCGCAATTCCGCAGGAGTTCCGTGCAAACAAAAAAGCCCATCCATTGCGGATGGGCTTTTTTGTTTTGTCGGAGCGTTATTTCTTTGTCTCTGCCGCAGCTTTCTTCTGTGCTGCTTGCCGCTCCTCAGTCCACGGCGGGACCACACCGACACTGCGCGCGTAAGCGATCGATTGTCCCAGGTGCTCAGACTGGTGCACCTGCATGATGAACAGAACGTTGCGGATGGTACTGTCGCGGCCAAACATCTTTACAGCTTTGTCCAAGTCAGCGTCTGAAGTTTGCAAAACCGTTTGGCGAACGTGCACGAATGACTGCTTCAATGTGGCTACCGTCTTTGCCTTGTCAGTCGCCAGCTTTTCAAAACCGCGCACATCCAGGTCCGCCGGAGCCTTGTTGCCTGCCGCTCCTGCATACGCATAATTTCCCGAGGCCATGTGCATGTACACCTCGCCGATAGAACGCACGCCTTCGCCCGGACGCCACGTATATTTCTCTTCGGGAATCGCTTCGGCCAGGCTCACGGATTTCTTTTCCAGATCGTCAAGGGACTTCAGAATATCCGCGCGGAATCCACTCTTCGGTGCTTCCGCCGCAGCAGCGGCCGGAGCCGGGGCTGCACTTGTCTTTGCAGGCGCCGTTTGCGCCAGGGAACTGGTGGAAGCCAATGCTATGGCCGCGCAGCATAGAAATATTCTTTTCATTTGATTCTCCTCGATTTCTTGCAGGCGGGAAGTATAGCAGTACCAATCCAGAGCAGTCGGCTTCCTACCCGCCGGTCGCAAACCCCGGATACAGTGTCATGCCACCGTCGACAAACAGCGTGGTTCCCGTCACGTAATCCGATTCGTCGGAAGCCAGCCACACCGCTACCAGTCCGATATCGGAAGGTTCGCCTACGCGACCATAAGGAATGAGCTTCAACAATTCCTTTTCCGCTTCGGGCGTCTCCCATGCCGACCTGTTGATCGGAGTCTTGATCGCGCCCGGCCCAATGCTGTTGACGCGAATCTTATGCGGAGCCAGTTCCTGCGCCATGCTCTTCATCAGCAACATCACTCCGCCCTTTGACGCCGCATAGTTGCAGTGTCCCGCCCATGGAATTACTTCATGCACGGAACTCATGCAGATGATCTTGCCCGCCGCTTTCGACTTCACCGGCACGATTCCGCGGCGCAAGAATTCCCGTGCGGCTTCGCGGGCGCAGAGGAATTGTCCGGTGAGGTTCACGTCCAGCACGAGCTTCCATTGCGCCAGCGTCATATCGACGAATGCGGCATCTTTTTGCAATCCGGCGTTGTTAACCAGTATGTCGACGGTCCCATATGTTTCGATGGTCTTGGCGAACATCTTCTTCACATCATCTTCATTGCTGACGTCCGCTTGAATGACGATCGCCTTCCTGCCAGCTGACTTAATCTCATCGGCAACTTGATTGGCCGCATCGGGAGTGCCGCCTGGATAATTCACCACGATGCTCGCGCCTTCCGCAGCCATCGCCAGCGCAACAGCTTTTCCGATTCCCGAACTCGAACCGGTGACGATGGCGATTTGTCCCTGTAATCGGTTTGCGTTTACATTGCTTGGCATCTATGTCGTCCTTCCCACCGTCTTGCGGCGCGCGCGCCCGTCATTGGTATCTTCCGCATCCTCGTGTTTGTGTGGATCACCCGACTGCTGAAGCAGCTTTGCTACCAATCCCGTCCATCCCGTTTGATGGTTTGCGCCCGCTCCTGAGCCAACGTCGCCATTGAAATATTCGTAGAACTGGATCAGGTCGCGCCAGTGCGGATCGTTTTGGAATATCTCGTTGCTTCCGTTCACCGGGCGTCGGCCGTCATAGCCGCGCAGGAATATCCGCGACAGCCTGCGCGATATCTTCGCCGCCACTTCATGCAGGCTCAGCATCTTTCCCGAACCCACCGGACACTCGACCTTGAAATCATCGCCAAGGTAAAAATCAAATTTCTGGAGCGACTCAATCAGCAGGAAATTCACCGGGAACCATATCGGTCCGCGCCAATTGGAATTTCCGCCGAACAATCCTGATGTTGATTCTCCCGGCTCGTAATCGACGCTGTGCTCGGCGCCTGCCAGCTTCAGCGTGAATGGATGGTCCTTATGCACACGCGACAGCGCGCGGATGCCGTAGTCGGAGAAAAATTCCTTTTCGTCCAGCATGATCTGCATGATGCGCCGCAGCTTGGCCGCATCCACGACCGACAGCAATCGTCGCTCGCCCTGTCCCCGCTTGTGCATGGATGCGATTCCCGACGTCAGCTCCGGACGGTTTTGCACGAACCATTCCAGCCGACGCTTGAATCCCGGCAGCCGCTCCAGCAATTCCGGCTCCAGCGTTTCGACTGCGAACAGGGGGATCAATCCGACCATCGACCGCACCCGCATGGGCTGATGACCAGTCTCCGGCGTGTGCAAGACGTCGTAGAAGAATCCGTCGGTCTCGTCCCACATGCCGACGCCATCTTCTTCACCGCCGTCGCCGTGTCCGCGATGGTTCATCGCATACGCTATATAAAGGAAGTGCTCCCAGAATTTGCTGGCGACATCTTCATACGCTGGATTCTCAGCCGCGAGTTCCAGCGCGATCGCCAGCAGGTTCAGCGTGTACATCGCCATCCAACTGGTGCCGTCGGATTGCTCGATGAATCCTCCCGTCGGCAGCGGAGCGCTGCGGTCGAAGACGCCGATGTTGTCCAGCCCCAGGAATCCGCCCTGGAAGATGTTGTTGCCTTCGGCGTCTTTCCGGTTCACCCACCAGGTGAAGTTGAGCATCAGCTTGTGGAAGACGCGCTCCAGGAACGCGCGGTCGCCCACCCCGCGACGCTTCTTCTCGATCTTATAAACTCGCCACGCCGCCCACGCATGCACCGGCGGATTCACATCGCCAAACGCCCACTCGTATGCCGGCAATTGTCCGTTGGGATGCATGTACCACTCGCGCAGCATGAGTATGAGTTGTTCTTTTGCAAAATCGGAGTCCACCAGCGCGAGCGTGATGCAGTGAAACGCCAAGTCCCACGCCGCATACCAGGGATACTCCCATTTGTCCGGCATGGAGATGACGTCAGAGTTATACAAATGCGTCCACTCGTGATTGCGTCCGTGCTTGCGCTCTGGCGGAGGCGGCGGCTGGCCGGGATCGCCGTCGAGCCATCGTTTTAGTTCGTAGTGATAGAACTGTTTTGACCACAGCATCCCCGCCAGCGATTGACGCATGACGTTCTTCGAATCATCGCTCAGTTCTTTCGGGATGACAGTCGCGTAGAAATCGTCCGCTTCTTTCTTGCGTGACTTGAATGCCTTCTCGAAATCACTGTTGAACGGATCGCCCATCGTGGACGGCGCCACGTCTGACAACCGCAACCGCACCGTCGCACTCGATTGCGCGGGGACTTTCAATTCATACAACCCTGCAGCTTTCGTGCCTGTCTGCGCCGGGTTCACCGCCGCTTTGTTTCCGTTGACCACATACTCGTGAAATGCATCCTTGACGTATGGCGAGGGGCATGGCGAATTAAAGAGACGCTGACTGTTCGTCTCATTCTCCGTGAACAAAAGCTCAGGGCTGCCCTGGCAATAGAGATATCGTTCGCGATAGTAACTATGTTTCGCCGAAATGATTGAGGACTGGTTCTTCTTGCTCTTGATCTTCTTCATCGACGGCTTCGCAATCGACGGGTCCCAGGACCACTCATTGCGAAACCACAGCGTCGGCAGCAATGTCAGCGACGCTTCTTCCGGCCCGCGGTTCGCAACGGTGATCTCGATCAGGATGTCTTCTGATGTTGCCTTGGCATATTCAACGAAGACGTCGAAATATCGGCTCTCCGCGAAGACGCCGGTATCGATAAGCTCGAACTCAGGATCCAGCTTTGTGCGCCGGCCATTCTCCACCACCAGCTTCGCGTACGGATACTCAGCCTGCGGATACTTGTACAAATACTTCATGTACGAGTGCGTCGGAGTGCTGTCCAGGTAAAAGTAATATTCCTTTACGTCTTCGCCGTGGTTGCCCTGATTGCCGGTGAGTCCGAATAGCCGCTCTTTCAGGATAGGATCGCGCCCATTCCACATCGCTAGCGCGAAGCAGATGTACTGATGTCGATCGCAGATCCCACCAATGCCATCCTCATTCCAGCGATAAGCGCGAGACCGCGCATGATTGTGAGGGAAGTACTCCCAAGCCGTTCCGTTGGCGCTGTAATCTTCGCGCACCGTCCCCCAAGCGCGTTCACTGAGGTAAGGCCCCCAGCGTTTCCAATGGGCCTGGCGGTCTTCCGATTGGCGCAGGCGTTGTTCTTCAACGGTCAGAGTGGATTTCATGGTCGCACTAGTGATTGCGACATCTTATAGGAGGGGCGGGGCGGAAAGTAAAGCGGCTTATCTAAATTGCAAAACTAGTGTCATCGGCCCGCGACCACCAACTCCACCGGATTCGACATGTGGTTCAACATCGACGCTTTTGCAACCGACTTCACGTAGATAGTCCACCTCCCCAGTTGCGGAAGAAACGATGCCACATCGAGCGAGTGTGTTCCCGCGAGTACGTCGGCCACGGGTAGAAGCCGCTTTCCATCTCGCGATATGAAAATTCTGTAGTGGTCCAGAGTGTTCTCCTGCCCTTGGATGTTCCAGCTCACCTTCGTGCCCGACACACTCGCTGTGATTGAGACGCAATTGTCGATGCCCGTCTCAATCTCGGTGCCTTCTTCGTAATCGTTCCAGGTCACGATGAGCAGCATCGGCAACTGATTTTTCTGCGAGTAGTATCTTTCGGGCATGGCCAGCGTGCTCATCCATGTTTGTCCGCACTGCTGCGGGATGTGCCGATTCTTTCCCCAACTCGCCAGCGTGTCGTCGAATCCCTTATAGCCGGAGCCCACTGCGAGCTTCCGATTATCGCGCGCCGCTTTGTAGAAGCGGTCGAGGTAAGAGACGGCCGCAGGATCGCCGCCGTTTGACGCATTCGGATCCATCCACGCATACGCGCCATCGCTTTGCGGATGATTGAAGCCGCCGGAATTGCGGAACATCAGCATGGGATTGCCATTCATTTGCGATCGTGCGCGGTTCCAGTCGATGTTGTACTTGGTGAGATCGAAAATAAAAAATAGCGGACGCCCATTCACCCGTACATACGCAGGCGACTGCATGTATTTATCGTTCGCATAGTTGATCTCAGAGACGATTGCGTCAGTCACATCGCATCCGGGTTGCTTTGCGCACGGATCCAGTGTCCCTGAGAATGAGAGCGCGAATTGGAAGCCGCTGCGCTCGGCCTCACGCATGAATTCGGTGCTCACGCGGTCTTTGAATTTGTCGTCGTGTCCATACCACGCGATGAACGCTCCTTGGATACCGCGGCTCGCCATGTCGTCAATCTGTCGCCGCACCTGCCCCGGATCGTCTGACCTATATCCAACCGGATAATGCTTCTGGTCTCCAAACCACGGCATGAAGCGGACATAAATCTTCGTGCTTGCGCCGGGATAGAGCAGGGAAGATATCGGCAACTTGCTCACATTACCTACTGGGGCGTTGCCGTTCGATTGCCCGCCGAACTTTGGATTGGCAGTATTGTTCGCGGTCTCAGCATCCAGTGTTGTTTCCACCGCAGCCGGTGTGCGCGCAGGCCGATCTTGAACGGCGTAACCGCGTGGACAAACCAGCATTGCGCATAAAAGTGCCAAGCCCCTGATCCATTGGATCAATTCAATGTCCTCGCAAAAGAGAATCTTCTCTGGATTTGGATGCGGAATGTTCCCACGCGTGCGAACTAATTCATTTGGGTACTGGAATTGATAAAAGACCTTAGCCGGGCTAAGTGCCCTTCTTAATCCGAATGCGGTCTTCGCTCGACTGACCTTTACTCGGCGAAACCATAAGCTTTCTCCAGATCACGACAGCTCACATACCACCACCAGCCATCGCGCCTGCCCCAATCCCCAAGGGCGCACTCGATGGCACTCAGCTTCTTTCTGGAGGAATCTCATTTGAATTCACGAACAGCACTCATACTCTTTTTATTCTCTTGTTTTTACGTAACGCAATCTTTCGCTCAAAATATCACCATCACTCCCACCACAACTCTTAGCGCACAGACCGGAAACAACACCAGCGCCGCAAATACGTTTGCCGGCCTGCCAAATGGCGATCCGAAGCCCGGCAACGTAAGCAAGTTGCCGATTCGCGATCTCGTCCCGGGATATAACGGGAAAATATTGGCGCATTACATGCCATGGTGGGGAAATTCAGGTCACATCAATATCGGTTACTCAACCCACGATCCAGCACAGGCCGAGCGTACAGTGCGCGACATGATCAGCCGCGGGTACGACGGAGTGATGGTGACGGAAGCCAATTCGAACAGTTGGGACCAAACAGGTGCGCTCACCATGTTCGCCGCCGTAGTGAACCATCCCGGCTTTCTCTTCGCCGTCAGTCAGAACAAAGGCGCGTTTTCCGGCACCACTGATCCTACGTCGAGGCTGATTGCAAACATGACATTCAGCAACCAGCATTATTTCCAGTCGCCTAACTATCTGCGCATAAACGGACACCCCGTCGTGTTCATATTCGACAACATCAGCGGACTGGACTACGCAAAAGCGAAAGCCAGCTCGCCTGGAAGTCCCATCTTCATCTTCCGCAATAGCTCCGGGTTCACTCCTTCTTATTCGAATGGAGCATTTTCCTGGATTGGACTTCCAACCAGCACGGATCCCACCGGATTGTTATCTCTCGACAGCTTCTACAAGGCCAGCAATAGCTTCACCGCCAAAGCGGCCGTCGGCTCTTTCTGGAAAGGCTTCGACGACTCGGTTGCTTCCTGGACCCAACATCGTCTTGCCCCGCAAAAGTGCGGAACCACCTGGCTGAACTCGCTTGCGCGCGTTCACAATTTCTTGTCGAATGCGCCAGATGTCCTTAAAGTCGCCACTTGGAATGACTATGAAGAGGGGACAGAGGTAGAGACCGGCATAGACAACTGCGCCAGCGTCCATGCTTCCGTTTCAAATGGAACATTGAGCTTCGGCCCTAGCTTTTCTTCCAGCACCGGCACTGAAAGTACGGTTGACCATTATCAGGTTTACATCTCTCAAGATGGCCAAAACCTCATGAACTTGACCGAACTCCCGACCGGCAGCCGTTCCTTGAACCTTTCCAGCTACAGCCTCGCCGCAGGCACGTATTACATTTACGTGCAGATGGTGGCGAAGCCGGGCATACTGAACCGCATGTCGCCGGCGGTGACGTACACGGTTGGCACCGGGACTTCACCCACACCCCCGTCCACCGCTGCGACAGTGACTCTGAGCTGGCCAACAGACAACTATCCCAACGCCGCCCAGTGGATTGAAGTGAGAGCCTCGGCCAAGTCCACCGCGCCCATCACCGCGATGGCGATCCAAGTGGATGGCAAGACCGTTTTAACCGTCAATAGCGTGTCCAGCCTTGATAAGTGGGTCTTTGGAAGCGTGGGCTCCTGGCACTATATTCAGGCGATGGCCTGGACAAATGGCGGGTGGGTGAGATCAAACACGGTGAAGGCGTTCGTTACCCACTAGCGTTAGGGGTTCGTGCGGTAGCTAAATTGCGATTGCGGTGAAGGGAACTCCTTCACCGCATTTGCGTTTTGCACGATGCTGTCCACCAGCGTTCTCTGGGGCGACCACGTGCAGACGGGATCAGTCGCGCTCGCATCGCCAGCGAGCAGGAAGGCCTGGCATCTGCATCCGCCGAAGTCCTGCGTGCTCTTCGGACAGGACTTGCATGGCTCCTGCATCCACGCTGTCCCGCGAAACATCTGGAACGAGACCGACTCTTCCCAAATCCCCCGCAACGACCGCTCCCGCACATTTTCGAATTGAATGCCCGGGATCACCGAGGCCGCATGGCAGGGCATGGCGCGTCCTGCGGGGTCGATCAACATCAGTCTGTGTCCCCACCCGCCCATGCACGGCTTCGGGAATTTTCCGTAATAATCCGGAGTGACAAAATCAATTTTTGCTTGCTGGGAGTCACAGGCGGTCACCCTGGCCAACGTTTCCAACGACCGCTCCACCTGTTCGCGGGTAGGCAAGAGCAAATCACGATTCTTCATCGCCCAGCCGTAATACTGCACATTGGCGATCTCAATCCTTTGCGGCGCCAACTCCTGTGCAAATGCGATCAGCTCATCCAAGTGGTCGATATTTTTCCTATGTACGACCAGATTCACCGTAAAAGCCAATGTCGTCTGCCGGATAAGCCGCGCCGCTTCAATCTTCTTCGAGAGCACATTCACGCCCGCAATCGTGTTGGCCTCTGCTTCGCGCGAATCCTGAAAACTTAATTGAATGTGATCGAGGCCTGCATCGACCAGCGCTGAAAGTTTCTGCTCGCTCAGTCCCACTCCCGACGTGATCAGATTCGAGTAGAGATTGTTCGCCCGCGCCGCCGCGACCAGTTCGACAATGTCTGTCCGTAGCAGTGGCTCGCCGCCGGTCAAATGCACGTGCAGCATCCCCATCGCCGCCGCCTGCGCAAAGACTTTCTCCCATTCAGTGGTGGTGAGTTCTTGCTTGCGCGCTGCCATTTCCAACGGGTTGGAACAATAGACACAGCGCAGCGGGCATCGATGGGTCAGTTCTGCAATCAGCGCCAATGGACTATCAATCGACAATGAACCAATCACCACTCGACAACGTTTCTTTCACGCAGCCTCCCCAAAAACTCCTGCACATCCGTTTCAACCATCCCGCTGAATTCATTTCGCAATTCTTGGACGATCTCAGCGAACGTCCGCTGGCCATCACAGCGGCGCAAAATCTCCGCTCCCGCGCCCTTCAGCCGCAGCACGCCTTCCGGAACCAGCAACATGTCTTCCGAACTGAATCGACATCCCCGCGCCAGCCTCGGCTGGCTGTTCTCAGTGATGATCATGGCCGGAACGCTCCCGGCGGTGGCCATCCGGGCTGCACATATGCAAAATGGATCGCGTCCAATTGCGCCCACAGAAGTTCGCACTTTCTAACCAGTGCCGATATTGCCAACTCTTGCTCCGCCCGTGTGGGCGCGTGCGCAATCACATATTCAAAAGCGAATTCCGCATCGCGAGGCGCTTGCGAGATGCGGTTCTCGAAGTAGCCCAGCCCATCTGAAAGCCAGGGATAGTGCTTTCGTATCCTGTCCATGCGGAGCGCGATCAATTTCCCCGCAAACATCTCCGTCAATGAAGATGCAACCGCTTCAAGCAGCGAGCCATTGCTCACCAACGCGAGATACGAATCCACCGCATAGCGCACTCCGGGGAGGACTTCCCTGCAATCGATTACACGCTGGCGCTCCAGGCCAGAAGCTTCCGCCAGTCGGATCCAGCGGTCGATTCCGGCAGAGCCGGGATTTCCGTTATCACCATCATGATCGATGATTCGCTGCCGCCATGCGCGGCGAAAGTCCATATCATCGCTGCGCGAGAGAATGATCGCGTCCTTGATGGGAATGCGCGACTGGTAGTAATAACGGTTCAATGCCCATGCTTGCAGCTGCCCGGCTGTCAGCAGGCCATCATGCATCACCAAGTGAAAGGGATGGCGATGGTGATACCGCTCCTCCCCGATCTCCATCAACCGCGCTCTCAACTCGTCGCGGCTCAATAGTTCTGGCGTTTCAAGCTCCCGTTGTTGCAACAATTCACTCATCTCTTTAACTCTGCGTGACTCTGTGCCCTCTGTGGTTCAAGCTCCTTCTGCGACAGCACAAATTCCATGCCATCCACCGCGATCTCCCATCCTGTCTCCCGAACCTGCCGATACTCTGGCCCCACTTCGTTCAGCATCGGATTTGTATTGTTCATATGAATGAACACCTTTCGCGGCCTCTTCAATCCGCGCATTCGCTCCAGGCTCCCCTCACTTCCCGAGACAGGGATGTGACCCATCTCTCGCGCTGTGCGTCCGCCGCCCTGAATACGAATAAGCTCGTCATCGCTCCAGAATGTTCCGTCCATCAGCAGCAGGTCGCAGCTTTCGAGTTCAGAGAGGAGTTCATCCGAGATTTCCCACACTCCAGGAAGGAATGCGAATCTCTCGCTGCCCTCAAGCATCAATCCAACAACGGCGCCGTCATTGCTCGATGTGCTCTTGCGTCCGACGTAGTAGGGAAGATCTCCCCCTGTTGCCAAAGCGCGGCAAGCGATTCGTCCGCTTCCATCTGACAAAGCAATTTCAAATCGTCCATTAGCCTCGAACAAATTCCACTTGGATTGCTCTGGCTTTTGCTCCAGCATCCTGAAAATCGAATTGTCGCGAATGATCTCGCGGACAGTGGAAGTGGAATAGATGTCCAGAGGTTGTTGTTCGCGAAGATGAAGCAGGCCGAGAACGCAATCGATATCCGCGCCGGTAAGCACTGCGCCAGTGATAGGCGAATGGCGGGCCCCGTTGGGACTTTGTGAATGAAATTCTGGAGTCGCCTCGATTTGCGCTCGCAGATCAGGAGAACAATTCAACAGCGTCCAGGTCCGGCCGTCAACGCTGACGGCAACTTGCGTTTGCGTGCGCGGACGGACGCGCACACCACGCCCGTTCGGACTCGACCTCGCGGCCACACAGTTCGCGCAACTGCAATTCCACTGGGGCAAGCCGCCGCCGGCAGCCGACCCCAGCACTTTGATCTTCACCCGGCTAGGACAGTTCCGCTACCGCGTAAGAATTAATCTCGCAGCCTAATGAAATCTCTTCAAATTCCGGTCGTTCCCATTGCATAAATCATCTCCTCAAAAAAATGCAGTCGGCGAATTTACTTGCCGGTCGAACACGCGCCAGAGTGGCGGCACTTGAGGATTAGTGGTGAATTTTGGCACGGAGGTTGTTCACCTTTGCTGGATTTTCGCTCGCCCATCCGTAGCTATTTAAGGCACGAATCAAATCGCTCTGCGCTTACCAATGAAGGGCTGAGTATCTGGGGTTCATTCGTTGGCACTGGCATTCAGCTTGTGTGCATGTAGAAGACGCGAGCACCACATGTACTTTCGGTGAGAGCAGTGATTCCATCGCGTCAGTCCCACTTCAGCAGACACATTCTTCTCCACTCCAAAGTACTTCCCCAGTCGATCAGAATGTTTACTAAGTAGTTGATATTCATATACTAACTACACGTAAGTACATGATTCCAATAACCATATTTGCTGCTAGCAATTGTTCTAGTGGAATATTTTTTAGCGTTGGCGATTGATTTGCAATGAAAGCGGTACTTTCGTTATCCGCACGTTCGAGGGAAAGTCATGCGCCTGCTGCTTGCTGCACTTGTTGTTGTTTGTTTTACTTTTTGTGGTGCGACGCAGGCCTCGGCATGCACAGCCAGCAGCGTCAACCCATCGGTGACGATCTGTTATCCGCTGGCCAACCAGGTGGTGAGTTCGCCGGTGAATGTGAACGCGCGCAGCACCGACTCGCGCGCGGTCAGTTCGCTCTCCATTTATATCGATAACGTCTTGGTGCAGACGGTCACGGGCGCATCCGCAAACATCAGCATTCCCGTGGCTGCGGGCGCGCATGTTGTGAAGGTGGTAGGCACGGATTCCGCGGGGACGTTCTCATCGTCAGTGAACATCACGGTGAGCGGCAGTTGCACTGATACTGTCGATCCGTCGGTAAAAATCTGCGTCCCGGCGAATGGTGCGACGGTGACCTCGCCCGTGAATTTCATCGCCACTACGAAAGATTCGAAGACGATCTCTGCTTTTTATGTTTATCTCGACAACGTTGCCGTGCAGAAAACTTTTGGCAGCCAGATCAACACCAACATCGCTGTCGGAAGCGGCACGCACAACCTGCGCATCCAAGCGTGGGACGTCAGTGGCGCTATCCTGCAAGCGGGAGTGAATGTCACGGTCGGCAGCGGAACGCCGCCCCCGCCTCCACCACCTCCGTCAACATTGAGCGGCATGTTCACATATCACAACGACAACGGCCGTAGCGGACAGAATAAGCTGGAAACAATCCTTACTCCGGCGAATGTGAACGTCACGCATTTCGGAAAGAAATTCACGCGATCGGTGACCGGCAAGATCTACGCGCAACCATTGTATGTGGCGGGTGTGACCATTCCGAACAAAGGCACGTTCAATGTCGTTTATGTTGTCACCGAGCATGACAGCGTCTATGCCTTCGATGCCGATGGTGCAGTCAGTACTCCGCTCTGGTCGCGCAGCTTCATAAATACCGCTGCGGGCATCACGCCGGGGCAGGGTAGCGATATTGGCAATTACGACATCGGCACAGAGATCGGGATCACGTCGACGCCGGTGATTGATCCTTCCAGCGGGACTATCTACATGGTGGCGGAGACAAAAGAAAATGGGACCTACGTGCAGCGGCTGCACGCGCTCAATATTGCTACGGGCGGCGAAAGATCGGGCAGTCCGGTGAAGATACAGGCGACGGTGAACGGTTCGGGGACGGGCGGCGACGGCGCAGGACACATCAGCTTCCAGCCGATGTATCAGAACCAGCGTCCGGGATTGCTGCTGGCGAATGGCAACGTGTATATCGCATGGGCCTCGCACGGTGATGCCGGTCCGTATCACGGGTGGGTGATGGCGTACAACGCGAGCTCGCTGCAACAGGTGGCAGTGTTCAACGCCACGCGCAACGGAGCGGAGGGCGGCATCTGGCAAGGCGGCGCGGGACTCTCAGCCGATGGCGCGGGCGTTCTCTACCTTTCGACGGGAAATGGCACCACGGATTTCAATCCCGATTTCGGTAGCAGCTATTTGAAGTTGAATTCGAGCCTGGGTGTGGTTGACTACTTCACTCCGTACAATGTGAGCGCTCTCAACAGCGGTGATCTCGATGTGGGTTCGTCCGGAGCGTTGGTGTTGCCGACGCAGACCAACACCACGCATCCTTACATGTTGATCGGCGGCAGCAAGAACGGAACCGTATACGTTCTCAACCGCGACAACATGGGACACTTCCAATCCGGAAGCGACAGCCAGATCATCCAATCATTCCCAAAGCTTCTTGGTCGCAACTCGGTGGACGATCAGTTCTTCGGCATCGGATCGTATTGGAATACCAACGTATATTTTGTCGGCGCCTTTGACCACCTGAAGCAGTTCAAGATCGCGAACGGATTGATGTCGGGCACACCCGCAGCGATGTCGTCGCAGGCACTTGCTTCGGACCGTTCGGCGGAGCCGGTCGTGTCGGCGAACGGCGCGTCGAATGGGATCGTATGGGTGATCGCAACGGACACGCTCTACAGTTCCAACCCTGCGGTGTTGCATGCATACAGCGCGAGCAACGTGGGCACGGAACTTTACAACAGCAACCAGGCAGGCACTCGAGACCAGCCCGGGTTGGTGATGAAGTTCTCAACACCGACCGTGGCGAATGGAAAAGTGTACGTGTGCACGCAGGGCAGGCTGGATGTTTATGGGTTGTTTTAGGAGCGGCTGTCGGCTATCAGCTGTCGGCTGTCAGCTTTGAAGCGGTGAGGCATCGTTCGCCGTTCGTTTCTACGCGATTAATCGTTGTGCCCGCACAGGTGCCGTCCCGCAGGCGGGACTCTCGCGTGGATGTTCTTCTACCCAGCACTTACGTGCTGGGCTAAATAATTGGGTCCCTGTGGGACTCAGCGCCTGAGCGTGTGAATGAGACAATAGGATTGGTGAGTTCACATCCATGATCCAGTTGTCGGCGGCCGGGAAGCGCTTCGGCCACAAGCTTCTTTTTGAAAATCTCGATTGGCTGATCACGCCCAAGGACCGCGTTGGACTTGTCGGCGGCAATGGCACCGGCAAGTCCACTCTGCTTAAAGTGCTGGCGGGGATGGAGTCGCTCGACTACGGCACGCTGAACAGCACCAAGGGCGTGAGCGCGGGATATCTTCCCCAAGATGGATTGACGCTTTCCGGCAGGACGGTCTTCGCAGAATGCATGACGGTCTTCGACGACCTGCGCAAGATGGAGCAGGAGTTGGAGGCGCTGACGCGCAGCATGTCAGAACTCGACCATGCGGGCAGCGATTACGCGCAAGTGGCGGAGCGCTTTCATCGCGTGGAGAACGAGCTGCGCACTCGCGACGCTTACACTGTGGAATCGCAAGTGGGCGCGGTGCTGCAAGGGCTGGGATTCGGCAAGCAGGATTGGACGCGGCGCACGGAAGAGTTTTCCGGCGGATGGCAGATGCGGATCTCGCTGGCGAAACTTCTGCTATCGAAACCCAACTTGTTGCTGCTCGATGAGCCGACGAACCATCTTGATCTTGAAACCCGCAACTGGCTTGAGGATTATCTCGGCGCGTATCCGTATGCGTATGTGCTGATCTCGCACGACCGCTACTTCCTCGACGTGACCGTGAAGAAGATCGTGGAGATTTGGAACAAGGGTGTCCATTTTTACAGCGGCAATTACGACAAGTTCCTGGCGCAGAAGGAAGAGCGCCGTTCGCAACTGGTGGCGGCGTATCGAAACCAGCGGGAGCGGATCGAACAACTGGAAGCGTTCATCAACCGCTTCCGCGCGCAGGCGACCAAGGCGAAGCAGGTCCAGAGCCGGATCAAAGAGTTGGAGCGCATCGAGCGGATCGAGATCCCGGCGGAAGAGAAGACGATCCACTTCACGTTTCCGCAGCCGAAGCAGAGCGGCCGCATGGTCGCCGAATGCCAGGGCATGGCCAAGAGCTACGGTGAAAAGAAGGTTTTCGACAAAGTCGATTTTGTGATCGAGCGCGGTGACCGCATCGCGCTGGTTGGTGTGAACGGCGCGGGAAAATCGACGCTGATCAAATTGCTCGCGGGAACGGAGACGCTGAGCTCGGGGTCGTATCGGCTGGGGCACAACGTGGATGCCGATTACTTCGCGCAGGACCAGTACAAGGAGTTGAATCCTGAGCGTCGCGTGCTGGATGACCTGAGCGATCTGGCTCCGAGGTCATCACAGACGGAACTGCGCAGCCTGCTTGGCTGTTTCCTGTTTTCAGAAGACGACGTGTTCAAACCCATCGGCGTGCTGTCGGGCGGTGAGCGAAATAGGTACGCGCTGGCGAGGATGTTATTTCGTCCGTCGAACTTCTTGTTGCTCGACGAGCCGACGAACCATCTGGACATGCGCGCGAAAGATGTTCTGCTGAATGCGCTGCAGGATTTTACGGGGACGGTGGTCTTCGTTTCACATGACCGCTACTTTATTGACAAGCTGGCGACGCGAGTCTTCGAAGTTGGCGAGGGACAGGTGCATGTCTTCCCGGGAAATTATGAAGATTACTTGTGGAGGAAGCAGGGCGGGG
>JAOAPL010000328.1 GCA_025462925.1 Acidobacteriaceae bacterium | reverse complement strand
CCGAGCGGCACCATGTAAGTGACGCTGGATACATTCAGCGCTACCTGGTGTGCGGCAAGAGCGGCGGGCTGAAGACGTCCGATGACGACCGTGGCCAAGGTGAAGATGCCGATCTCAATACTCATCTGCGCGGCCGCGGGAGATCCCAGGCGCAAGAGCTCGCGCATACGGTCTACATCGAATCCGAAATTGATCTTTCGCAGATTGGTCTTATGATTCCAGTCGTAATAAAGGACATACGCGCAGAGCGCGCCAGCCATGTACACGCGCGAGATGCAAGTCGCCCAGCCAGAGCCGGCGACACCCATTGCGGGGAAGCCGAGATGTCCGTAGATCAAGATCCAGTTGCCGGCAAGGTTCACTAGATTCGCCGTGATCAAGACGAACATGATGGGCTTCACAATGTTCATGCCTTGCAGGTATCGGCGCAGGCCGAAATAAAGCAAGAGCGGAAACGTGCTCCAAAGTAAAACCTTCAAGAAAGGTGTTGTGAGATCGAGCACCACGGGGTTGACGCCGAATCGCGGCAAGAGCGGAATGGCGAACCAGACCGTCGCCATCAAAATCGGCGTCATGATCAGCACCAAGTAGATGCTGTTGATGAGCGAGTGATGGCAATCTTCCACATCACCGGCACCGAAAGATTGCGAGACTAATGTGTCTAGTCCCAGTAATATCCCCGCGCCGAAAAGCGCAATCATATAGAAGAGGACGGTCCCCAGACTGACCGCGCCAATCGCCTCGGCGCTATAAGGCAAGTGGCCGACCATAATGGTGTCGACCACACCCATGGACATCCAGCCGAGTTCCGCTAGAACCAGCGGACCTGATAGCCGGAGCATGGGACGGAACTCTTGTCCTAAGTTTGTCAGTTGCGACATGAGTCAGATTTCCGTATCCGAGAAGATTCCGCCTGAACATGGTAGCAACATTGTCTATCTCAGTGTTGGGAGCATCTCAGCGTTGGCCACCTCGATGCCGAGTCCCACCTCCAATTAAAGAGAGAAATATTTTCAGGTGGGCTTATATGGCAAAGACTGTGGACCTCAACACTGCCGGTGTGAG
The DNA here is from genome assembly GCA_025462925.1 of Acidobacteriaceae bacterium. Lineage (GTDB taxonomy): Bacteria > Acidobacteriota > Terriglobia > Terriglobales > Acidobacteriaceae > JAICLA01. Next base: position 4,215 of record JAOAPL010000328.1, on the reverse strand, counting down.
CGAGATGACCCAGCTTCCCGGCGTCGCGAAGAATGTGGCTTACAACATTGTGAACCATCGCAAACGACACGGATTCTTCACGGCTTGGGAAGAACTGACGGAAGTGAAGGAGTTCCCTGTTGGCCGTCTGGATGAGATCAAGGCACGCGCCATACTAAGCTCTCCTGACGGCCCAGATGCTGCCGCGCCGCCGCGCCACCCCAAATCCCATTTGCAAGAAGAGAAGAAAAAGACAAAGGGATACACACACCACATGAGAAGTTCCCGGCGGACAGAAAAATCTCGTGAGAACGCAGGCCCCAGGCATTGAGAGTTCGCGGCGCTAGACGGCGAATGGATACGTTTCCGGCGGCTCGCCGGCTTCCCACTCGCTAGTACGTTCAAGTGGAATGAGCGCAAGAGTGCTGTCGATGTGAATTACGGCGTCGAATTGCTCGGCTACTCGCGTATCGAAGTAATGGCTGGCTCTTTCTGTTTCTGGAAGATAGATAACGCCGATTGCGCGCTCGAGTCGCGGGGCTGCGAGTGCGTCGCGCACAGCTGTCGAGCGGAGCGATAGCAAAAAATTATCGATGCCGATCTGGTGGAACTCCGATTCGATACTTCCAGGCAGCGCGGCGCGAACGCGCTTGCGTTCCGCCATCCCACCCCAATCGGATGCCGCCGTCACTTCCCCGTTGTGAGTGGTGAAGCCGATTAAATAAGCATCGTCCCCGAATCGCTCCCGGGCGAGTTGTCCGATATTGAATTCACCGGCGCGACCCATTCGAGTGGCACGCGCGTCTCCCACGTGCGAGTTGTGCGCCCAGACCACGAACTTGCTTTGCGGCCCCGCGTGTTCGGCCAAAGCGGACAAAGTGTCTGCCATATGTTTGTCACGCACATTCCAGGATTCGACGTGTCCGCGAAACATCGTACGGTAATAGGTTTCGGCATCCTTTACTAATCGCGCATTCTGCTCGGCAGAAAAGAGTTCTTCAGGATCAACCTTACCGTCGTGGCGCGCCAGCTCTGCCGCTCGCCGTTGCATTTCCACCAGCTGGCTGACGACTTGCTGCTCGCAGGATTCGCTCATCCCAAAACTGGTTGCGTATCCATAAGCCTGCGTGTCTTCGCCGAATTGTTCGAAGCAGGCATATCGCTGTCGAGCGCGCTCGGCGGCGGCCGGATCTACTTTGTCCAGAAACCGGAGCACGGCGTCAGCAGATGCGTGCAGGCTGTAAAGATCGAGCCCGTAGAATCCGGCGCGGCGATTCTCTGGCATAACGTCATTGCGGCGCCGAAGCCAGTCGACGAAATCGAGAACGTCCATGTTGCGCCACATCCACGCAGGAAATCGCTTGAAGCCGTCAAGCGAGTGCAATGCGTTTTCGTCACTGCGGCCGCGGACGAATCGATTCACACGAAAGGCATCAGGCCAATCGGCTTCGACAGCAACAGCATTGAATTCCATTTCCTCGATGAGCCGTTTGGTGATCAGCGCGCGCTCACGATAGAAATCGTGCGTGCCGTGCGAGGCTTCGCCGATGAGCACAAAGCGCGCGTCGCCGATCCACTTCAGCAGTGAATCGTAGTCTGACTCGGAAAATGCGAGCGGCTGGGCAGCCGCCGCCACTCTGCTGGACGAAAGTTGGACCATCTTAATGACTTTCCGTCAGATCAGCTCCCGAATCTTTTGGCCTATGGCCTCCACCGCAATCTCCGCACGCTCAGGCTGGCCGCGCGCCAGTGATTCGGCAAAGTGCAATGCCTGTTCCACCGTGATCTTTGGAGGAAGAGGCGGGACGTTGGGGTCGACCACAGCTTGCAGGACTGCGGGACCCGGAGCATTGAGAAATGCTTCGATGACGTTGCCGCATTCTGCAGGATCTTCCGACGTGAACCCAGCCGCGCCCATTGCGTGCGCGACCGAGGCGAAATCGATGGGCTGCAAGTCGCATCCGTATTCCGGATTGCCGAGAAAGACCATCTGCTCCCACTTGATCTGTCCCAGAGTGTTGTTCTTCACGATCACGACCTTAATAGGAAGCTGATACTTCACTGCCGTCGACATTTCGGCCATAAGCATGGAGAAACCGCCGTCGCCCACGAATGCGACCACCTGCCGATCGGGATAGGCAACCTGCGCGCCGATGGCATAGGGGAGACCGTTTGCCATGCTGGCAAGATTGCCGGATAGCGAATGCATTTGCCCGCGCTTTACCGGTATCTGCCGGGCGAACCATGTCGCGATGGTGCCACTGTCAGCGACGACGATGGCGTCATTGCGGAGCCGCTTTCCCAATTCCCAGGCGACTACTTGCGGTTTCATCGGCTTGTCGCGATCGGTGCCCTGCACTTTCATGATGCGCCACCAATCGATCATTCCTTGTTGCGCTTTTCTCAAGAAGCTTCTGTCCTGATGCCGCTTCAAAAAAAGCATCAGTTCGCGCAGAGTGCGATCGCTGTCACCCACGAGGCCGACCTCTACCGGGTAACGGAGTCCGATCCGTTTGGGATCAAGATCGATCTGGATGGCGCGGGCTTTGCCGGGCTTGGGATAAAACTCCATGTAGGGGAATGAAGTGCCAACCATTAATAAGGTGTCGCACTCTTCCATCGCTTCTTGCGATGGCTTGGTTCCGAGTAGACCGATAGGACCAGTGGTGTAAGGGCTATCGTCGGGAACACAGGCTTTTCCGAGAAGCGGCTTTACGATGGGTGCGCCGAGAATTTCTGCCACTTCCTCGAGGGCGTTGGTGGCATCCAGAGCGCCGCGTCCAGCAAGGATGGTGATCCGCTCGCCCTTGTTCAAGATGTCCGCGGCACGTTGCAGATCGTTTTCATGCGGCAGCCGCGCCGAACGCGCAAAAGTATCGGAGCTGTGATGGGGAACGTTGCGCTGGCTTCGCTCCTTGCTGTCCACCTTGAATTCTTGAATATCGGTGGGAAAAGTAATGTGCGAGACTCCGCGGTAAGCCAAAGCAGTGCGGCAGGCCAGGTCAACCAGGTTCTCGACGTGAGTTGGACCCATCACACGCTCGTTGAACACAGTAACGTCTTCGAAAACCTTGTCGAGTTCAACATCCTGCTGTTGCAGCGTACCGATCAGATCGTGGAAAGCCATGCCGGTGAGAGCGAGGACAGGCTGACCGTCCATTTTGGCGTCGTATAGGCCATTCAGAAGATGAAGCCCGCCAGGGCCGGAAGTGGCGAGACACACGCCCAATCTGCCGGTGAACTTGGCATATGAGCATGCCATGAATGCAGCAGCTTCCTCATGTCGGACTTGTATGAAGCGGATATGTTCTTGATGCGTGCGCAATGCTTCCATGATGCCGTTGATGCCATCGCCGGGTAGTCCAAAGACAGTGTCCACGCCCCAATCAATGAGTCGCTCAATGAGAAGGTCAGATGCAGTCATGTCCATCTCCCAAGTGGTGTTAGATACCAGTTGGGATGCATCGTTCGTTTTGCAGGTGCCCCTGAAAGACGGCGAAAAGACAAGGGTTCGCGGGTTAAAACGCACCAGCAAGTGCCATCGAGCTTGACTCCGCAGGCAGAGAAGCTTAGGGTTGAGATTCAACAAGCCATCCTGTAGAACTGTTTCCACTCCGCGTCCTGGATTATCCGATTAAGTCCAGTCTGCCTGTACGACCGAAATTGCTCGTCAACGCAAGACAATCCCTGTGAACGTAATTCGAGGCCAGCAAACGACGCATGAGAGTGCACCTAGTCAACCCCAGCGACACTGCCTTTGGAACTGCTGTAATCACCCCACGATGGTTGTATGTGCTTGCCGGCGCGACTCCGCGCACATTCGGCGATCCCCTCATCTGTGATGAGACCCTTGAGCATCTCGATCCCGAAAGCGTTCAGCCCGGCGACGTGGTGGGAATCGGTATCCATACCGGCAATGCCTTGCGGGGATACACCGTGGGCCGCATGGCCCGCGAACGTGGCGCATGGGTGGTATTCGGCGGTATTCAAGCGACGCTGTATTCAGAAGAAGCGTTCGAGCGCGGAGCTGCACACGCAGTAGTAAGGGGAGATGGCGACATCGCCTGGGGACAGGCATTAGCTGACTGTGCCAAAGGAACTCCGCAACACATATATGAAGGAGGCCGCATCGATGCAGACCAGTTCAAGGCCGCACGTTGGGACCTATTGCCTCCTGACAGTTATATGTGGGCATCGGTGCAGACGGTGCGTGGCTGTCCAAAGCACTGTTCGTTC